>CAMBFY010000156.1 GCA_945865415.1 Sphingobacterium thalpophilum | reverse complement strand
CTTTATTACAAAATTTTAAGCAGGATTACACCTTATAAAATTGAGGACCTAAAAATCAGATACCTCGCTGAAAAAACATCCAAAGGTTATGCTGCCGGAGCCGACTTCAGTCTCAGTGGAAATTTCGCCGGGGATTTATTGTCAACCTTTCGATTATCTATCATGCAAACCAAGGAAGATATAAAAAATGATTCCTATCAAACCACAGACAAAAAAGGTAATGTATCTACTGTATTTCCGGGTTATCTAAGACGGCCATCAGACCAGTTACTTAATATTGGAATGATGTTCCAGGACAGGCTATTACAAAATCCGACGTATAAAGTTCATCTCAATTTAATCTATTCTTCTTCACTACCAGTAGGTCTTCCTGGGCCGGATAGGTACAATGACTTATTTAAAATACCTGCTTATAAACGTGTTGATATAGGTTTTTCTAAAGATCTTGCGGATTATCAAAGTAAAAAAATACCAGTTTTTATCAGTGAGTATTTTCAATCATTAAGTCTTCATGCTGAAATTTTCAATCTGTTAAATTTCAAAAATACAGCCTCCTACCTTTGGTTAAACGACAAAGATTCTAATCAATATGCTGTTCCAAATTATCTAACATTTAGAAGACTCAATTTTAGACTCATTGCTAAATTGAAAACCAGATAAGAGTTTGTCATCAAATATCAAAAAGGGTTTAAAATGTATCCTCGTCTCAAATTATTGTCTTATTTTTGTTAACAAATTTATACATTATGATACATAATTTTGGTGCAGGCCCCTGCATCCTACCACAAGAAGTTTTTAAACAAGCATCACAGGCAGTTCTTGATTTTAATGGTACAGGATTGTCAATTTTAGAGATATCTCATCGTACCCCTGAATTTGAATCTGTGGTCGATGAAACTGTACTTTTGATCAAAGAATTATTAAATGTACCCGAAGGCTATTCAGTTGTATTGTTGCAGGGAGGAGCCAGTTTGCAATTTTCTATGGTTCCAATGAATTTACTGGGTGAAGGTCAGACAGCTGCATACCTTGATACCGGTGTTTGGGCTACAAAGGCTTTAAAAGAAGCTAAGATGTTTGGTAATGTGTCTATTGTAGCTTCTTCTAAAGACCAGAATTATACTTATATACCTAAGGATTTTGTAATTCCGCAAGATTCAGCCTATTTTCACTTTACATCAAATAACACTATTTACGGAACTGAATTGCTGAATGTTCCAAAAACATCTGTTCCTGTTGCCTGTGATATGTCTTCTGACATCTTGAGCAGGGTTATAAATGTATCTGATTTTGATTTGATCTATGCTGGTGCTCAGAAAAACATGGGACCTGCTGGAGTTACTCTAGCAATTGTCAAGGATGAAATATTAGGTAAAGTGGATCGGAAAATTCCATCAATGCTTGATTATAAAGTTCAAATTGAAGGAGGATCAATGTATAATACTCCACCAGTTTTCGCTATTTACGTTTCCATGTTAAACCTCCGCTGGCTAAAATCAAAAGGAGGTGTTGCTGAAATTGAGAAGGAAAATATTGCTAAATCAGATGCACTTTACAAAGAAATTGAACGTAATCCATTATTTAAAGGTACATGTAGGCCTGAAGATCGCTCAAGAATGAATGTTTGTTTTGTTATGGAAAATCCTGAACTTGAAAAGCCTTTTTTAAAATTTGCTGAAGATCGGGATATCATCGGAATAAAAGGCCATAGAAGTGTAGGAGGTTTCCGTGCTTCCATGTATAACGCTTTGCCTATAACTAGCGTTCAGGTATTGATCGATGCTATGCAAGATTTTGCTGAAATGCATCGCTAACAAGCACAATGTGTTTTTTTTTATCCAACAGTTCAATTTTATCTATTAGACTAAAATATCTTAAAATATAAATTATATGTTTCGAATACTCGCCAACGATGGCATTGACCCAATAGGAAAGGAATTATTAGAAAAAGCAGGTTTTCAGGTAGATACTACTCATATTCCACAGGATCAGCTTTCTGAAGGTTTAAAAAATTATGATGGCTTAACCGTTCGAAGTGCAACAAAAGTTAGAAAAGAACTGATTGATGCCTGCCCTACTATTAAACTTATTGGTCGTGGTGGAGTTGGAATGGATAATATTGATGTTGATTATGCAAGAAGTAAAGGAATTGCTGTCGTAAACACTCCTGCAGCATCCTCTCTTTCAGTAGCTGAATTAGTGTTTGCTCATTTATTCACGGGAATTCGTTTTCTTCAGGATTCTAACCGAAAAATGCCTGTTGAAGGAAACAGTAAGTTCAACGACCTTAAAAAGGCTTATGCAAAAGGGATTGAACTTCGTGGAAAAAAAATGGGTATTATAGGTTTTGGCAGGATTGGAAGGGAGACTGCAAAAATAGCTCTAGGACTTGGAATGGAAGTTTTGGCCTATGATCTTTTTGAAATTCCAAATGAGCTTGAGCTTATAATTGGAACAGATACCAAAGTTACTTGTCCGATAAAGGTTGTATCAATAGATCAATTAATTAAAGACGCAGATTTTATAAGCCTTCATGTTCCATTTTCAGAAAAACCTGTATTAGGTAAAAATGAATTCGAAAACATGAAAAATGGGGTAGGGGTTGTTAACTGTTCACGAGGGGGTACTATTGATGAAGATGCATTAATTGATGCTTTAAATTCTGGAAAATTGGCATTTGCGGGATTAGATGTATTTGACAATGAACCAACACCCCGTCAGGATCTTTTAACCCATCCGAAAGTATCCTTGACACCACATATAGGCGCTTCTACTAATGAAGCACAGGAGCGTATTGGCACAGAATTGGCGAACCTGATCATAGATTTTTTTAAAACAGTTTAAATTGAGGCGAATTGGCATTTAATTTATCTGATATTAAATTAAATGCCAAAAATTAAGCCATTCAACGGAATACATCCGGTTAATAACTTAGCCGGGAATGTAGTTCTTAAGCTGGAAAATTTAAGTCTTGGTGAAGCTAAACTTATCCGGCACGATAATCAATATTCCTATGTGAATATGCTGGTGCCTAAGCTTTTACTTTGTTTCCACCGAGTATTGATCAGCTGATGGGTATTGCTGATGAAGGTGAAATAATGCCACCAAAATCAACCTGGTTTGAGCCAAAATTTGATGTTGGATTGCTTATACATCACATAAAATGATCATTAAAGATTAATTCAACAGGTAGGTTTTTCCCTTTTCGGCTATCTCTGCATCATAATCACTATCGGATAAAGCAAGTTTAAAGGTTTCCATTGCGCTTATCTCACCATGAACAAGAAAAATCTTCTTAATTTTTTTCGGATCCTGCTGCTTTACAAAATTAATCAGGTCATTCTGGTCACCATGACCACTAAAAATATCAGTCTGCCTAATGGTTGCAAATACTGAAAGTTCCCGATGTCTTAAATTTATAACCGGATCACCCCGAAGTAAACGATGGCCTAAGGTACCTTTTGCACAATATCCAATAAATAGAATTGTACAGTAGTAATTTGAGATGTTGTAATATAAATGATCCTGAATGCGACCTCCTTCAAGCATTCCGGCGGATGAAATAATAATACAGGGCTCATAATAATTGGATATAGCCTTGCTTGAATTCATATCCTGAATATATTCTAGATTTTCAAATTCAAATTCATCCCCAAGAAGTTTATAAAAGTCCTGAGCTTCCTCGTTCAAAAGTGAATGATGTTTTCTAAAAATATCAGTAGCATAACCTGCCAGTGGACTATCCACAAATACCTTTATTCTTGGTAATAGCCCTTTGTTAAATATTCTGTTTAGAGAATAAACCAATGCTTGAGTCCTTCCAACACTAAAAGCAGGAATGATCAGTCTGCCTGGAGACTTAATACAGGCTTCATTAACCGTTTCAGTTAAAAGTTCCTCAACACTTTGGGTATATTTATGATTTCGTCCACCATAAGTAGATTCACATACCAGGTAATCTACTTCAGGAAGGCTTTCCGGATCTCGTAAAACAGGATAATTCTTTCTGCCAATATCCCCACTGAAAGCAATTGTTTTTAAATTTCCATGTTCTTCAATACTTAAAACAGCAGCAGCAGCTCCTAATAAATGGCCCACCGATATAAAAGTGAGGCTTATTTGCCCATTAACACGAAATGGCTTGTTAAACCCAATAGTAACAAACCGATCAACAGTTTCCATTACATGTTTCTGAAGATAAAGAGGCTTGGGGCCATCAGAGAATCCATGCTTTCCTCTGCGTTTTTTTCGCTGTTTATTTAAAAAGATATTCACTGAATCCAGTAAAAGTAACTCAGTTAGATCGGCGGTTGGTGCTGTGCAGAGTATTTGTCCTGCAAATCCAAATCGAATTAAGGTTGGAAGATTACCAGAATGGTCAATATGTGCATGAGTAAGAATTACCAGATCGATATCTGCAGGTGAAAAAGGAAATGCTTCATTCTGCTCAATCCAGGTATCCCGCTCATAATCTAATCCACAATCAACCAATATATTATAATAATCGGTTTGTAAAAGGTGCATACTTCCTGTTACCTGTTGCGCAGCACCCCAAATAGTTAATTTCATAAAGGCTTATAAGACTTGCAGTTAATGTAAATCCATTTTACTAATAGTTTTTTCTTGGGGTTCCTGCGTTTCCTGTTGTAACTGACTAAGATAACGGTATAAGCCACCTTCGTTTTTCATTAATTCCAGATGATTGCCACTTTCAATGACTTTACCTTTCTCTAAAACTATAATTTTATCTGCCTCCCTGATAGTAGAAAGACGATGTGCAATTATTATGGATGTACGGTTCTTCATTAGTTCTTCCAGAGCTTCCTGTACAAGCCTTTCTGATTCTGAATCAAGAGATGAAGTTGCCTCATCCAGTATAAGTAACACTGGATCTTTTAAGAGGGCGCGTGCAATGGCTATTCTTTGGCGCTGTCCTCCAGAAAGTTTAACTCCCCGTTCTCCAACTATGGTATCATACCCTTCTGGAAAACCCTTTATAAATTCATGTGCATTCGCCCGATCTGCTGCCTGCAGGATATCCTCTTCACTGGCATTCAAACGTCCATATGCAATATTTTCACGGATGGTTCCCCCAAATAATAAAACGTCTTGGGGTACTATTGCAACCTGATTTCTAATGTCAGTCAATGAAAAGTCGGTCGATGCTATGCCATCAAATAATAATGAACCCGATTGGGCCTCATAAAAGCGCAGGATAAGTCCTGCTATGGTAGATTTACCAGCACCGCTTGGTCCAATAATAGCTACTTTCTCACCTTTTCTGGCTTCAAATGATATTCCATTCAAAACAGTTATTTCTTTCCTTGAAGGATAAGAAAAAACGACATTGTTGAAATCTAAATTTCCTTGAATTTTATGATGAATTACGTTATTTTCCTCATCCATCGAAATAAGTTCATTCTCTTCCTCCAGAATTTCTAAAACCCGTTCACTTGCTCCGAACGCTTTCTGCATGGTAGCATACAACTCAGGAAAACTACCCATTGCAGCCCCTACAAATGTTGACAATAAAATAAAGGTAAACATACTTGCGATACTAATCTCGCCGGTTTGAACCAGATAGGTGCCATACCATACAACAGAAACAATGGTACCAAAAAGACAAAAAACTATAAATGAGGCAAAAATACCCCTGAATTTTGCACCACGCATGGCTATCTTTACTACCTCACGTACACTGTTATTGTATCTGCCAACTTCATACGACTCATTCACAAATGCCTTTACATTAGAAATACCCTGCAGGGTTTCTTCAACAATAGTATTTGATTCTGCAAGTTTATCTTGTGCCTGTCTTGAAATTTTTCGGATAAATTTTCCAAATGTAACTGCAATAACAACCAAAATGGGTAGTACCGCCAGTAGCATTAGCGTTAATTTACCTGATACCAAAATCAAAAATGTTATACCACCAATAAAAATGATGATTTGTCTGATCATTTCGGCTAGGGTTGTAGTTATCGCATCTTGTATTTGGGAAAGATCAGCTGATAAACGACTGTTTAACTCCCCAACACGTCTTTGAGAGAAAAAGTTCATTGGGAGTGTAATGAGTTTGTGATAGGTATCACGACGAATATCAGCAAGTCCTTTTTCTGCTACTTCTACGAACCAATTTATCCTGAAATATGAAAATATCGACTGAATAAATAAAACGACCAGTAGTGTAATTGCCACAGTATTAATTTCTGTTGGAAAAACATCCAGAATTTCATTCGGCACCATCCTTCCACCTTGTTCAGCCTGGGCACCGGTTCCAATCAATCTTCCCATTAACAATGGAAACAAAAATGAACTCACACTGGATAGTATCAGGCAAGCCAATCCCAGAAAAAATTTAGTTCGGTAAGGTTTAAGGTAACTTAGTAAACGAATTACCTGTTTAATACTTTCTTTGTTGATTTTTGCTTTTGGAAGTTCTGCAGCCTGAGCGTTTCCGCTGTTTAATCGAGCACGTGCCATCTTATCTTTGTAGTAAATTCATCTTTCAACGGAATTCCCAAAATTAACTTTATTTATTTATTCTTTCTGACTGTGACATTAATCTTAGGTAATATTTTCGATTTGAAGAAATACCCAAATGAAACAACTAGTAAAACAATAAGTAACAGCACAAAAATTGATCGCTGGTCATTTTCAATATTTTTTTCGCTGCCTCGGTTCTTAATTTTTCATTTTCCTGCTGTAGAGCGGTAATATTATTAACAATATGCCGATAACCAATTCAACTGTATATACTCTGAAATTAACTTGTTCTTTCTCCAAATCGCTGTAGTTAAGCAA
>CAMBFY010000155.1 GCA_945865415.1 Sphingobacterium thalpophilum | reverse complement strand
TCAATAACTAGGATTCGTTTTTTGAGTTCTTCTCTAATGCTCATATATATTTTAGACATGAGATATGAGATGTGAGATGTGAGATAAAACTGGTGGAATCCAAGGATTTTTGCACGCCAAAGTCTAATATCTAATATCTCATATCCCGTATCTACAGAAAAGCTTATCTTCGAAAAGTATGCAATGTTTGATTTCGCTTATCTGTTCCGCCTTGGGCGGATAGAATGTAGTATATCATTAGCACAATTTGGTAAGATTTCTCAGGGTCTAATCCCTCCACTTTTCCGAATACGAAATGCAAAAGTGCATGATATTTTGATGAAATGCAAATTGAGTTATAAGATGACATTTGCCTGAAAAAAGCTAGCAGTTATCAGCTTACTGAAAGCAAAAATTTGGTAACAGATAACAAAATTGCTACTTCCGGTTTCCGAAAAGACGAAGCAGCATCAAAAACAAATTAATAAAATCCAGATAAAGGGTTAGTGCACCCATAATTACCATTTTATTGGCAGATGCATCGCCATATTCGATACCAGCGGCAATTCGTTTGAGTCGCTGCATGTCGTAGGCGGTTAATCCTACAAATAAGGCTACTCCAATAAAACTGATGATGTAATCTAACTGACTGCTTCCCAAAAAGAAATTTACAATACTGGCAATTACAATTCCTACCAGAGCCATCATCAGGATAGAACCGAATTTTGTCAAATCAGTTTCTGTAGTATATCCCGCGAAAGCCATAACAGCAAATAACAGAGATGCAGAAATGAAACATCCTAGAACAGATGAAGATGTATAAACAAGCAAAATATAGCTCAAACTTATTCCGGTTGCGGCTGAATAGAGAACAAAGATCAGAGCCAGCACTGGAAAAGAGAGACGGTTCATTCCGAAGGACATCACCATCACAAAGGCCAGTGGTGCAAACATTGCAACTGTACCTAAGGTGGTTCTTCCGCCATTTACAGGGTCAATAAGCATAGCAAGTAAATCCTCATCAGCCGAGAAGAAATAGGCAAAACCTGCAGATAAGCCTAGTGCAATGAACATCCAGAGAAATACATTCGGAATAAAATTAGCTGAGGTTATCGCACCTTCACGCTGAACGATTGGATCGTTAGTATATTGAAAGCTTGTTTCTTTTTGTGACATATTGTTTTTTTTTCAAATTTAATAAAAAAATTCTTTGTTCTGCCGTTAAACGAATGTAAAAGTACTCCCGTGTTTTTCGCTTTCTGCTTTCACCTTTGGGTTTTCCTCTTAATTCAATCTTCGGCTTAAAGCCAATTCCACTTCTATGAACAATTGATTTGGTTTTAGATTGCGCCAGGTCATATCATCCAGATGTCCCCCAAAATTGATATAATAATCAATATTGTTCCGTCTGAATTCACTGATCACATGTTCCCTGAAGTTTATACCTGCAATCCAGCCTTCCTCCACATCCTGAAACCATTCTTCGTAATAGCAATCGTCGGACGAATGAAAATTAAGAATGTTTTCACCAATTAGAATAAATTTGTCTATACCCTCAATTACCATAAGGTCTAGAATTTCGCGTTTTAGGGTCATAATATCATTATGAAGCGCATCGTTCCATTCACCTATAAACTCGATGATTGAGTAACCTTTGTCATAATCGGCATACAGAACTTTCAGGTAGAGTGTTTGAGAACCAAAGAAATCCCACTGTGGATGAATCAAATAGTTGTAGATCTGTTTATCGAATTCAAATTCATTATATTTTGTTTCAAAAAATGGCGAAAGCGCATCTTCGGAAGCAATATAATCGTCTCTCCAGCGATAATATGGTTCTATCTCATGCATTTTGTTTATTGTTCTGAGGAATCAGCATTTTCAATTGCTTTACGGACGCTTCCATATCGTTCAAGTAATTTTTCTGCTGTGCCTGAGTCAAGGCCGGTAGCCTCTATTACCATGTTCAGGGCACGTCCGACGAGCTTTACATTACTAAGACGCATGTCAACCATTTTATTTCCTTTTACTTTCCCAAGTTTGATCATCGTTGAGGTACTGATCATATTCAGGACAAGTTTTTGGGCCGTTCCGGATTTCATGCGGGTTGATCCGGTAACGAATTCGGGACCGACAACCACTTCTATTGGGTGCTTAGCCTCAGCTGCCACCGGGCTCCCAGCATTACAAACAATACATGCCGTCTCAAGTCCGTTTTCATTGGCCTTTTTCAAACCCCCTATCACATAAGGAGTTGTGCCGGATGCAGCGATTCCAATTAAAACATCCTTGTCAGTAATATTAAAAAACGCAAGGTCTTTCCAAGCCTGTTCGTTATTATCTTCTGCATTTTCAACTGCTTTTCTGATCGCTTGATCACCCCCTGCAATAATTCCCACAACCAGGTCAAATGGTACGCCATAGGTTGGCGGACATTCTGATGCATCCAGTATACCAAGGCGGCCACTTGTACCTGCACCTATATAAAACAAGCGTCCTCCCTGGCTCATTTTCTGAACTATTACATTGACAACTTTTTCAATTGCCGGAATAGCTTTTTCAACTGCAAGGGGTACAGTCTTATCTTCACTATTCATGCCATGCAATAGTTCCTTAACTGACATTTTATCGAGATCGGAATAGTTGGAATCAGCTTCAGTTGTTCTTTTCATGCTTTGTCTTTTGTTCTTCAAAAATGGGAATATTATCCAATTGCTTCCAATATAAATCAGTCATTATTCTAAAAGGAAAAATTTATCCAAAAGAAATTATAAAATGGACTTTAAATAGTTGTTTTGGTGGATCATGATGCTAACTTTACGGTCTTGTTTCTGGGTTAAATTATAATGGGTTCGCTGACAAAAAAAAATTTATGGATTGCTGCAGGATATTCTTCTGTTTTAATTGCGGGACTGATCCTTGGTCCAAAGTTTGCCAGTGAAAATCAGAACGCAAAGAACGGATCTTTTCTGTCTTTTGGACTATCCGACCGTTCTTCAAAAGTTGAAAAAATTATCAGGATTATTAATGAGAATTATGTTGATTCTGTTCAGATGGATACTGTTCAGGACCTGGCCATACAGGAAATACTGAAAAACCTGGACCCTCATTCGGCCTATCTTGCCCCTGAAGACGCACAACTTTTAAGTGATGACCTGGAAGGAAATTTCAATGGTATTGGTGTTGAGTATTATATTTTGAATGACACCTTGCTGATAACTTCTGTAAAACAGGGCGGACCAGCATTTAAGGCTGGTATAAAACATGGTGACAAGATTTTGGCAATTAATAATAAAACGGTTGCCGGCATAAGAGTCACTTCCGGGCTTATTGTTGGTCAAATCAGAGGAAAACGGGGATCTTCTGTTCAGTTGCTGGTACAGCGGGATACCAGTCGCAAAAGCTTTAGTATCCTCCGGGATAGAATTATTGTAAGTAGTGTTGATGCAGCCTATATGCTTAGCGGACAGAGTGCTTACATCAAGATCAGTAAGTTCGGAGCAAGGACTGATGAGGATTTTCATACCAGCCTTTTGAGTCTGAAGAAACAGGGAATGAAAAATCTTGTTTTGGATTTGCGTGATAATGGTGGAGGATACTTAAACTCTGCCACAGCACTGGCAGATGAATTTTTGGGTAATCAAGAATTAATTGTTTATACCCAGGGCTTACATGAGCCACGAACAGACTATTTCGCTAGTTCTAAAGGGGATTTTGAAAATGGTAAACTGGTAGTTTTGATTAATGAGAATACTGCTTCTGCCAGTGAAATTATTGCTGGAGCAGTCCAGGATTTGGAACGAGGTACAATAATTGGAAGGCGTTCTTTCGGTAAAGGTCTGGTACAGGAGCAATTTGATTTTGGTGATGGTTCTGCATTGAACCTGACGATTGCCAGATATTATACCGCTTCAGGCAGGTCGATTCAGAAATCATACAAGAAGGGTAACGATGCTTATTACAGTGAGGTTAAAGACCGATACCGCAACGGAGAACTTAGTTCTAACGGAAAAACCCTTAGTGACTCACTTTATAACAAGAGTAAGATTTTCACCACAAAATCAGGTAAGGTTTTATATGGCGGGGGAGGCATAATGCCGGATATTTACATCCCTGTAGATACCACCGGATACTCAGATCTTTATTATGAGATTTTCGGTACAGGGGTTTTAAATGATGTACTTTATAACCATCTGCTAAAACAGAATAGGATTTACCAATCAACAGAAGAAATAATCAAGAACTTCAAACTAGGTGAGCAGGATATCAAAAAAATGATACAGTTAGCTGCAAAACGAAATGTTAAGGCAGGCGAAGGTCAGATCGCTACATCAAGAAAAGAAATCGAAACCCAGCTAAGGGCATTATTGGCACGATACTATTTTGGTGATGAAGGATTCTACAAGGTCTTGAATTCTGGAGATCAGGCAATAAGCAAGTCTCTGGAAGTTATGAAAGATCTCTCTAACTTGGCAGACTATTGAATCGTGTCGATTGTAATAGTATCTAGATTTAATGAGTCGGTTTCCATTGCAGCTTTCAGCATAGAATCGGCTGCAGCAACTTCAGCAAGTGAATCTTGTTTTGCTTTTTCAGCCTTATCAACGCCACTGTTACATGAAACAGCAACAAAACCTGATGCCAGAATGGTAAATAATAATTTTTTCATGGTTGGATGTTTTTAATTTATTTTTAATTATTTCTGTCTAAAGAAAATTTGAATTGGTACTCCAGTAAAATCAAAATGCTCACGAAGTTTATTTTCGATAAAACGTTTGTAAGGCTCCTTAATATACTGAGGTAGGTTACAAAAGAATGCGAACATTGGAGAACTCGCATTAATTTGAGTTACATATTTAATCTTCACATATTTTCCTTTTACAGCCGGAGGCGGGAAGTTTTCAATAATCGGTAACATGACATCATTCAGTTTCGAGGTTGGGATCTTTTTGAGCTTATTTTCATAAACCTTCGAGGCGGCCTCAAGTGATTTGTAAATCCTTTGCTTTTCTACTACTGAAGTAAACACTATCGGCACATCGGTAAAAGGGGCGATCTTATCATAGATTTGTTCTTCAAATACCCCTGTAGTTTTGGTGTTTTTCTCAATGAGGTCCCATTTGTTTACCAGGATTACGATGCCTTTTTTATTTTTCTCGGCCAGGTGGAAGATATTGATATCCTGTGATTCAATGCCTTCAACAGCATCAATCATCAAAATGATCACGTCAGCTTCCTCCAGTGCCTTGATGGTACGCATCACGGAATAGAACTCAATATTCTCCTTAACTTTAGTTTTCTTCCGCAAACCTGCGGTGTCAATCAACATGAATTCATGACCGAATTGATTGTAATGAATATGTATTGAATCGCGGGTTGTACCTGCGATTGGGGTCACAATATTCCGTTCTTTTCCGATCAGGGCATTAATTAGGGATGATTTTCCAACATTCGGTCGACCAACAATGGCATATTTTGGAAGCTGATTTTCTTCTTCCGCTTCTTCTTCAAAATGATTGATCACTTCATCAAGCAGTTCACCGGTACCTGAGCCCGACATAGAGGAGAGCGGATATATTTCACCCAACCCTAGGCTGTAGAATATGCTTGCATCCGTAAGACGCTGGTTATTATCCACCTTATTCACCACCACGAAAACCGGCTTTTTGCTACGTCGTAATAGCTTGGCAATATCATCATCAAGATCGGTTATACCAGTAACCACATCAACCATAAAAAGTATGACCGTAGCTTCTTCAATAGCGATAATCACCTGTTCACGAATGGCAGCCTCAAACACGTCGTCAGAGTGCGCTACATAACCGCCTGTATCAATTACTGTAAAGTGTTTATCGGTCCACTCAGCGACGCCGTAATGCCTGTCGCGGGTTACTCCACTAAAGTCATCAACAATGGCTTTACGCGTTTCAGTTAATCTGTTATATAATGTAGATTTCCCAACATTGGGGCGGCCCACGATTGCTACTATGTTACTCATTATGATATGATAAAAGAACAAAAAGCATAGAACAAAGACTACTAAAAGTCTAATATCTTGTACCTTAATCCTATTTAATTTAAATATTAATTTACAATGAACCGCAATTCATCCTTGTTCTTTGCTCTAATCCTCGTATCCAAACGATTTCAAGTAATTCTTTCTGTTTCTCCAATCAGGGATAACCTTCACAAACATTTCAAGGAATACTTTTTTCTGAAGGAATTCTTCCATGTCTTTACGGGCATAGGTGCCAACCTTTTTCAGCATTTCACCTGCTTTTCCGATGATAATGTTCTTTTGGGAATCACGTTCTACTATGATCTCAGAACTGATGCGTATGATCTTAGGTTCATCTTTAAAAGCAGTGATGATTACTTCAGTGCTGTAAGGAATCTCTTTATCGTATAATTTGAACACTTTTTCACGGATGATCTCCGAAACAAAAAAGCGTTCATTCTTATCGGTCAGGGTATCCTTCTCATAGTAAGCCGGATGCTCAGGGAGATTATCAAGAATGAATTGCATGACTGCGGGAACATTATGATCATGAAGTGCCGAAACCGCAAAAATCGCTTTCGGATTCAATTTTTCCTGCCAGTAAAGAATTTTTTCTTTCACTAATTCCTCGCTGGATTTATCAATCTTATTGATAACCACCGCAATGGGCGAACTGGTTTTGGTTAATTTTTCAATAACATCCGATTCGTCATATTTTTCATTGATATCGGTGACAAATAAGACGATATCTGCGTCGACAAGAGAGCCATTCACAAAACTCATCATGGATTCCTGCATGCCATACACCGGTTTGATTACTCCGGGTGT
>CAMBFY010000154.1 GCA_945865415.1 Sphingobacterium thalpophilum | reverse complement strand
TTGCTGCTGCGGTTAATAAGGGGTGAAATCCTGTGGTTTCCATTTGCTTGGAAGCTTCCAGCAATCCGCTCATCAGTTTTTCAACATCCGCTTGTTTGGATGAAATATGTTCAGGGATTGGTTCGCCGGTGATTCGGTCATGTTCGCCTACAAATCCACCTTCGGTTCGATACCCCATAGGTACAAACTTGCTATTTTCAATTACAATTTGTTGTAGTCGATATAATTCTTGCTCACTTAATGGCTTGCTTCCCGCTTGACCTATGGCTTTCCCCCAACGAAGAGCTCTATTTTGTGTCGGGTTTTCACCTTCTATACTGAAGGATGCTTTGGAATCCTTCAACAACAAAAAGGAAGACGTTCTCAATAATACATCTTTGTGTATACTTTTAATAGCCGAGTTAATATTTTCAATTGTATTCTTGGCTATATATCGTTCTATTTTTTCGGTTTTGTTTATTAATGGACAAAAATCTACCGTTCCTGCTATATTGTTTTTTATACGGTGTCGAGTAGAATTGATTGCTAATGGTGAAGCATATTGTAACTCTTCATCAATTAGCATGACAAAATTACCTTTATCTAAATCAGGAATGGTTAATTTTTTTTTTATCAACCATTCGTATATAAACCATATTCTACGGCTGTATTGTCCCTGTGGCTCTATTTGTACTAGTCTTGTTATTTCTTCCTCACGAATTTGTTCAAACAGTTTTTTAAAAAACAACAGATTAACACCCTCATATTTTAAAGCAAACACCAATTGGTCATATAGCGTGTCTTTAGGTTCATGTCGAGGTGTAAGTATTCTCCATTGGTCTGTGCTGTATTTTCTGTTTTTAGTACTAATTAGTGCCAAAATACCAGGTATAGGCATAGCCAATCCGTATGCTTCTATTATGGCTCCATAGCCCACCAATAAGCCTTCCTCAGGAGCTTCAATACCGTGAAAAATACTTATTTTAAGTGAAAAACGCTTACTATTCATGATATTTTGTGAAATATGATTATTCAATAATACATGAAAAATACTTATGGCCTATGAAAATTACTTATTTTTTAATGTTTATATGAAAAATAGGTATGGGTGATTTAGTTTTCAATGTTATATTTTATCTCCCTGCTTTAAATAATACCCAACAAAATTAAGTCTCTGTCGTAGTGATAACCTTGAGGGTCAATTTTTTCTGCTTCTCCCTATAGTATATTGTAACTCAAAAATATCGCTTTTAAAAAATATAAAATATTGTTTATCAATTAGTTAATTTCTTGCCGAACGATTCATATCCCCCAAGGGCGGATTGCTCCCGATAGTAGTCGGGATCAATCCTGATCCCTGCTAAATAGACGCTCACAGAAATGTGGGCTTTTTTTATGGAATAAATTTATATAACCCTGAAATCGACTCCTGTCAGTATGGGAAATACTCCTCGCCACATAGAGAGAGTATTTTAGCCCAAATTACATATTGATATAAAAACAATACGATAGACCTTCACTAAGTCTCAAGAAGTACATGAATTTAGCTGTATAAATTTTAGAGAAAAAAAATCTTAACTTTAATTCAAGACAATCTACCTGAACAATAGTTATGCATACTTTCAAAACTAAACCAGATGGCTTTCGCCAAATCAGAAGAACGATGTTCTTTCGCGATTTACCTGTGATTCTGTTGGCTTTCAGTTTAGGGACGCTATTAAGTGCGTTTGGAAAACCTGAAAAACCCATAAACTGGTATCTAATGGGTACTGTAATTCTAATATTTGTTGTCATCATCACTTTTGCATTTTTGCGAATCATGACCGAACGAAGGCATATGTATGAAGATTTTGTTCTCACCATCGACGAAGATGGAATTTCAAGAGAACAATACCGTACGGATACTATAACGATTGCCAGGCATGAGGTGAGTAAAATTTACAAAAAAAGAAACGGAAGCCTCGTTATCAAAGGAAATGCCTATTCGGAGGCGATCATCACTCCGTCACAGATGGAAGAGTCAGAAAAGCTGGAGCAGGAGCTTGCAAACATTAAATCCTTTTCGCAAATGCCCTTTCTCGAGAAGTACTGGTTGATACCGGTCCTAACAGTGTTAAGCCTGATAGTTGTGATTGATTTAGTGACGAATAAATGGCTTGTTGGAATTAGCGGATTGACACTCATTGGACTATTGGGCTATTCGCTTTACAGGAAATATGGTCATAAAAATTTATTTTACTATCCTAAATCAAGCATATTTCTTGTATTATACATTGTGTTTAGCATAGTCCGCAGGATGTATTCAACGATTATTGTCGGTTAAGCTTCATGAATCATTGTAAAATGTTCTTGCTTCAATAAGTTGGAGAATTCTGCGATTCGTTCAAGCTTTTTACTTTATGAAGGAGAAACATATCACTCGATTTCTCTAAGTTTTCCTATAGTGACCTTCGATCATTCATTAGCAACTACCTAGACCTAGCCCGCCATAGCCCCCCACAACCGGAAATCCCTCAAAAAAATAACATAAAAATGATATTTTATTATTTGTAACAAGTCTAAATAAGTATTAGATTCGCCCTTATTAAGAATCATTCCATTTTATTTTAGATGAAGGACTATATTATTTGCCTCGGGTTCTGGATAGTTGTTGCGGGTCAGGCATTTGGCCAAAAAGCAATGATAAAAGGCCAGGTCTCAAGTGAGAAAAAAGAACCGTTAGCTGGGGCAAATGTTATTTTAAAGGGTACTGTACGCGGGGTACAGACTAACTCTCAGGGTGAATACATTATTAAAGGCCTTTCATCAGGAACGTATACAATTGAAGTTAGCTTCCTTGGCTTTCGCTGCAAAAACAAGTCTGTTGAACTGGCAGATAACCAAACATCTGTCGTTAATTTCCTTATGGAAGAGGAGGACTTGACACTTGGCGAAGTAACTGTTTTGACATCACGTGGAATCAGGGGGAATGAAACGCTATCCGAAACTAAAGACTTCAGTATTTATGCAGCCAAAAAGAATGAAGTTATCAAACTGGATAATATCAATGCCAATCTGGCGATGAATAATAGCCGACAAATATTTGGGAGAACACCAGGGATTTCCGTTTGGGAAAATGACGGTTCCGGCATCCAACTTGGAGTAGCATCCAGAGGCTTAAGCCCAAATCGCTCCTGGGAATTCAACGTGCGGATGAATGGCTATGATATAACACCCGATCCGATGGGATACCCTGAAGCTTATTACACTCCGCCAATGGAAGTAGTGGATCGTATTGAAATTGTGCGTGGGGCTTCCTCGCTGCAATATGGTCCGCAATTTGGAGGTTTGATGAATTTCGTACTTCGTAAGCCGGATATTTCAACCAGGCTTACATTCGAATCTCAAAATACGGTGGGAAGTAACGGACTGTTTAGTACGTTTAACTATATTGGAGGCACTGAAGGCCGATTGAGCTATACCGCATATTACCAAAAGCGTGTAGGTAATGGATGGAGGGACAATGGTTATTTTAATACCGATCATGCCCACGTTGAATGGAGTTATGCCCTGAATAAAAAATTGAAACTAATTTCTGAAATCACCTACATGACTACCCGGAGTCAGCAACCAGGTGGTTTAGGGGATACCCAATTCCAGCAGAATCCACGGCAAAGTGTGCGGAGCCGCAACTGGCTTAGTACTCCCTGGCTAATTCCATCACTAAGTGCAGAATACATTCTGAATGATAAAACCAAACTCAGTTTGAAAACATTCGGAACCTTTGCTGAAAGAAACAGTGTGGGTTTTGTTAGCCCAATCACAACTGCCGACAACCTGGGCAACCGTCAGGTAGACAGAGATTATTATACAACTTATGGTACTGAGTTTCGATTACTGACAGATTATCGCTTATTTGGTTTAAAAAATAGTCTGGCAACGGGCTTAAGATATTTTAATGGTCGCATTGACCGCCAACAGTTGGGCAGAGGAGATTCTGGCAGAGAGATGAGTTACGATCTGGTGGATGGATTATTCCCCCGCGATTTAGACTTTAAAAACATCAACCGGGCAGCATTTGCGGAAAACATTTTCCGCATTAACAAAAAACTGCTTTTCACAGCAGGACTGCGGGTCGAAAACATCCAGTCACAAATGGAAGGCCAATTTAATGTGGTCAATGGCCAGGCCCTTAACTTAAAACCGGAAACCCGGCAACGTAACTTCTTATTATTCGGAGTTGGTGCAGAATACCACATCACCCCCCGCTCAGAATTTTATTCGAATTTTTCACAGGCTTATCGTCCTGTTTTGATTTCAGATCTGACCCCTCCTGCAACCACAGATGTTATAGATCCTGAATTAAAAGATGCTAAAGGCTTTAATCTGGATATTGGATACCGCGGAAAAGTGAGTAATTACCTGAATTTCGATATAGATTATTTCAACCTCCATTACAATGACCGGATTGGAACTATTACCCAGACAACTAATGGTCAAAATTTCCAGTACCGAACCAATTTAGGTCGTTCAGTGAGTAAAGGCTTCGAGGCTTATATCGAATTCGATCCGGTGTCAGCCTTCATGTCCAGTCCAAAAGCAGGGAATCTGAGTCTGTTTGCCTCGCTCGCTTTTATAAATGCTACATATCGTGACTTTCAAACCACTTCTACCATAAACGGACAAATCATCACTGGCAACCTGGCAGGAAACCTGGTAGAGAATGCACCTGCTGATATCCATCGCTTTGGAGCCACCTACGCCAAAAAGGGCTTTTCAATTACCTGGCAATTAAGTAATGTTGGGGAAACATTCGCCGAGGCAGCAAACACCAGAATAGCCAATGCAGCTGCAACAACCGGCCTGATTCCCTCCTATCAGGTGCAGGATTTATCCGCAAGTTTTAAGTTTCTTAAAAATTACAATATAAAAACTGGAGTAAACAACCTGAGCAATCAACATTATTTTACCCGACGCTCAGGCGGATATCCTGGACCGGGCATTTTACCTGCAGATGGTCGGATCTTTTACGTTTCTGGCGGGATAAAATTCTAACCATCACACTTGGTTTAAGCAGAAGATTAATCTTCCTAAGCTGAGTTTGTGAAAAGAAAATAAAAGAGTCCAAATGAGCGGGCTGGGATTTGGGACATGTAAAAGCTAATGCCCAAATTCTTAAAAAATTAATATCCGCCTGCTTGGGACGAAATTCTCCCAATATGAACTGGAACTGCAAAAGTTACTGCCGATAAAAAGTTTTGACCCAATAATCTGTTCAATTCGGATGCTGATTATCATTTATAACTACAAATTCTCTTGATCTATTTTTCTAATTATTTTATATGACAGACCATTCTATTTTAAGAATATCTATCTGTAATATAGTACACGATTTCAAATCTTTTATTAATGATCAACTATTGAATTTATCCATAATGTCCAATTTCTATAATCTGTTATATATCAGGCTTTTATTGATATTTTCAATTGTATCGGTTTCATCTGTTTCAGCACAAATTTTCAAACAAGAACTGTCATTCAGTACCGAAAATGACATCTATTTTTATCAGGACAGGTACTATACAAGTGGAACAATTGTCAATTACCGATATGCTACCGACGCTTCAAAAAGAACAAATAACCCAAATCTTATCAAAACTACCACTGAATTTGAATTCGGCCATGAAATTTACACTCCCTATTCTGCTAAAGCACCTGATCCGGCATTGCACGACCGTCCTTTTACAGGTTATCTATATGGCGCGGCGGCCTTAAACCGCTTTTACAAAAATGAGAGTATGCTCCGATTCAAAGCTGAAGCTGGAATCATAGGTCCACTGGCTCTGGGTAAGGAAGTCCAAATGGGCTATCATAATCTGTTAAACATTTACGAACCCAAAGGCTGGGAATACCAGCTTAAAAGCGAACCAGGCTTAAACCTTTCGCTTGATTACCAGAATCTGTTACTTAGATCTGCGAATAAGATGGCAGATATTACGATGGTTTCTTCAGCATCACTTGGCAATACATTTTCAGGTGCAAATCTTGGAATGTTGATCAGATTGGGAAAGATGAATCATCTGTTTGAGTCAATTAGCAATAATAGTCTGATCAGCCTGAATCCACCGGAAAAAAAATCCTGGGAACTTTTTCTGTATACAATCCCGCGTATAAACTATGTTGCCTATAATGCTACTATCATGGGTGGACTATTCATCAAAGACAAAGGCCCTATTACTTTTGATGCAAAAAAATTAGTCTATTCACAACAAATAGGAATATCGCTTTCAGCAAAAAGGTATTCAGCAAACTATAATATTGTGTTAAAGAGCAGAGAAGTAAAAAGCGAGGCTAAAGCTCATGCTTATGGTTCTATATCACTGGCCTACCGGTTTAATTATTAAAAGACCTTTGGCATAAGGACGTGTAAAATAATACGCATCAGATTAGGCCCAAGAGCAATAATAATTTGTTTGTTGAAACCAATTCCTGTGTGCTATGGGTCATTTCAGCCCTTTCCTCCGGAGTAGTTCCGGCAAAAAATCCCGTTCAATTTCATATTACGAATAGCCGTAAGCTACCTCCTCCGGCAAGGTTTATTTTACCTGCTGCTGTATTTCATTGGGAGGGACAGCCCGCCAAAAGAACCACAGTTTGGCTGGTGCGAGCGTGCCGTGCGTTCTATAAATAAATCAGAAGCACACCCGACACGCGTGCGCCAGCGGTGAAGGGGCCACATCATTTATCTTACGGTTCCTCATTTCGATTCCAGCGAAGGCTGGAATCTCCTGTTGCCACCCTAATAAGCTTGTCATTCCCGCGAAGGCGGGAACCTCCCAAGTATCCCCACTGCTCTTGCGAGCGTGCCGCGCGCTATGAATAATTTTTTAGCAC
>CAMBFY010000153.1 GCA_945865415.1 Sphingobacterium thalpophilum | reverse complement strand
TTCCGGAGCCGGTGTCTGACGTTCCTGAGGGGCTGTTCTTTGATTTTGACCTTGATTCTGTGCCTTTCCAACACGTTCAGGCCTTTGCTCTCTGATTACCTGGGGTGACTGCCTGACTTGCTCCTGACGATCCGTTACTGGACTGCCCTGGCCGTTCTGATGGTTTTGGCTTCCCCTGCTATCCTGATTATCATAGGTTCTGCCAGATCTTTGAGATGATGCCGGAATTTGTCTGCTTTCAGGCTTTACAGCCCCACGATCAAGAGAATTATCCACTAGTGGATCAGATCCGCCACCGGTTACAGCTCCTCTGCCTCCAGAATTATCAGTCGGACGAGCCGGGCGGGGATTCTGCCCGGGATTACCACTTCTGTCAGGCATTCTATTCGACTCAGGGCGGTCACTTCTGCTATTCCCATAATTCATGGGTCTGTTATTTCTTACATCCCGAATTGGAACCGGCTGACGGGTCACTCTTCTGATCTCATCTAACCTTGGGCCGGTAAAATACCGGTTTCTATTGTATACATAGGTATTGTTGATGATGACAGTGTTGTTGTAGATGTTCCGGTTTCTGTACCTGTCGTATCGAGGATACCTGTCGTAATAGATATTTCGTTGCGGTACAAATACCCAATAGTAGTCAGGAATTCTTGATCCGATGTTAATATTTATATTGATTCCTGGACCTAGTGGAGCCCAACCATAATGTCCTCCACCACTTCTCCAGGTCACCCATGCTGGTCCCCATCTGGTATCCGGAATCCAAATCCAACCTCTTCTATTGCTATAATGCCACCTGCCATAGTGGAATGGTGCCCATCCCCATTCGTAATTGGACACCCAGGTATTGCCATATTTGGTCATTTCCCAATGGCCATTCGTATAATAAGGTCTGAACTCATCCTGATCTACATCAGGGCGCCATACTTGTCCGTACTGAGGGTCATTTATCCATACTCCATAGGGTGAAAGTTCCTCGTAAAAAGTTTCAAGAGAAACGTCATCATATTGAGCCTGTACCTGTGCTGGTAATAAAAATGACAGGAATAATAATAGTCCAGCTAAATATTCCGGGAATTTAATTTGCGTTTTCATAGCTCCTAAAATTTATTTTGTGTGATCTTATAGATAAGAGGATAAAATTTTGCTAATGGTTGTATTGTATTTAAATTATTACGTAACCTCAGCTTCGACGATATTAATGAGTTCAAATTTTATACCAGTCTATAGATAGCTCAATTGAAAGGAATTTGTTTTAATTTGTGCCAAAATCTTAAAAATGCATCCTGGTTCCCTTTATCTTATTCCTGTTCCTTTGGCGGTTGACGCTTCTTCTAAATCATTTACCCCCTACCTTGTAGAAACGATAAATCAGATCAATGAGTATATTGTTGAGAATAGTAAAACCGCCCGCAGGTTTCTAAAGGAAGCAGGTTTAAAAATTCCGCAAAGCGAACTTATTTTTCATGATTATGGAAAACATCAGCGGGAAGGAAATTTGAATGATTTTTTTAAAGGACTTCTAGCCGGTAAAGATGTGGGCCTGATGAGTGAGGCAGGTTGCCCGGGTATTGCTGATCCGGGTGCTGAAATTGTTGCCTTGGCACATCAAAAGGGAATAAAAGTAGTCCCATTGGTTGGGCCAAGTTCAATTTTATTGGCTCTAATGGCATCGGGTTTTAGCGGACAAAGTTTTACGTTTCATGGTTATCTGCCCATTGATAAAGTCCAGCGGGCAAATAAAATTAAAGAACTTGAGGCACTTGCTGAAAGGCATAGCCAGACTCAGTTATTTATCGAAACGCCATTTCGTAACAATCCGATTTTGGAGGAGATTTTGCGAAGCTGTAAAGCGGAAACAAAACTATGCATTGCCTGTGATCTTAATTCTGATAATGAGTTTATTCAAACAAAAAGCATCAAAGACTGGAAGAATAAAATTCCTGATCTGCACAAAAGACCTGCGATATTTTTGTTGTATAAGAAGTAGTACTCTGTTGTTTAATCTCTGCTATGAAAATTTGAGAACTAAGTAATGTGAATTTACATAGAACTTGTCATTGCGATCAGCCACGGTCTGAGAAGTATTCCCCTCAATTTGTGGGATTGCTTCGTCCTTCCTCCTCGCAAAGACATTGTTTTTCAATTGACGGATAATTATCCATGAATCGTCTCCGATTTTCCATAATTCTGAATCACCTTAGCTTCATATTCCAAAAACTCCTTCCAGCGTTTTTCGACATCAATATTTCCTGCATACTTACGTGCAAGGCTAATAAACATGGTATAATGCCCGGCTTCGCTAACCATTAATTCATAATAAAAATCGGAGAGTTCTTTATCATGGATGTGTTCAGACATCACTTTGAAACGCTCACAGCTACGTGCCTCAATCATTGCTGAGAACAATAATCGGTCTATCAATTGATCCTGCCGACTGCCTCCTTTAATGACAAATTGCAATAATTCATTCACATAATTGTCTTTACGTTCACGGCCTAGGGTATAGCCCCGTGCAATTATCAGATCATGAACCCGTTTAAAATGATCCATTTCTTCCTGAACGAGCATTGCCATTTCCTGCACCAGATCAGATAAGTTTGGATTCTGAACAATGAGGGTAATGGCATTGCTGGCAGCTTTCTGTTCACAAAAAGCATGGTCAGTCAGAATTTCTTCGATATTGCTTTCGACCACATTTTTAACCCATAGTGGATCGGTAGGGAGTTTTAACTTTAAAATGGTTTTTTCCTTGCTCACTTTTATGAAATATTAAGGTTGACAGTTCCGGATCATTCCGGGATTAACCCTTTCAGTGGTATAAACGCTGACAGGGTTGTATTAACGATACAGATTTTTTCCTTCAATAAATTTCAATACCTTTTCGGGTACAAAATATTGCACATTTTTTCTTTCCTTAACAGCCTTGCGGATAAACGTAGCCGACAATTCCATTAATGGGGTCTCAGTAATACTGATGGAGGGGTGTTGTTGAAAATCATGATTATCAAATCCCGGGCGCGGGTAAATATGAATATGATAGTCGCGAAGGATAAGTTCATAATTTTTCCATTTTTTTAAAGATACCAGATTGTCTGAACCCATGATCAGACTGAACTTATGTTCTGGATATTTCTCATTAAGAAAAGTTAAGGTATCAATAGTATAAGATGGTTGAGGAAGCTTAAGTTCCACATCACTCACCCGGATATTAACAGCATCTTCTGTAGCCAGTTTTGTCATTTCCAAGCGGTCGTACATATTAATCAGATCACTCTTTTCTTTCAAGGGATTATGTGGTGAAACAACCAGCCAAACTTGTTGAAGATCAGTATGATTAGCCATAAAATTTGCTATAATCAGATGACCTATGTGAATGGGATTAAAGGAACCAAAGAATAATCCTATTTTCATGTGCCCGAAGATATGAGATATGAGATTGGAGATATGAGACGGGATAATTCGGACATTCTGTGTTTATTATTGTGCAAGAAATTCTTTGACCAGTTGCTCGGCTTCATTGCAGGCGGTTTCCAGTTCGTAATTTTTCAAGATTACATCAAACTGATCCGCATAAAGCAATTCTTTATCTGCTTTTTTAATACGTTCGGCTAGTTTTTCAGGAAGATCAGTGCCCCGGCCGGTCAATCGCTCTATTAAAACCTCGAGCGAAGGTGGCTGAACGAAAATAGCTAATGCTTTATCGCCAAATTTTTTCTTGAGATGTAGTCCGCCAATCACATCAATATCAAAGATTACATGCTTTCCATCAGCCCAAATTCTATCAATTTCGGAGCGTAAGGTTCCATAAAAAGTACCTGTATATACTTCCTCAAATTCTACGAACTCCTTTTGGGCAATTTTATGAAGAAAATTTTCCTTACTGATGAAATAATAGTCTTTGGCATTTACTTCATCGCCACGCTGCTGCCTGGTCGTTGCAGAAATTGAAAATGAAAGATCAGGAATTTTTTTTAACAGATGGTGGACTATTGTAGTCTTACCTGCACCTGAAGGAGCTGAAAAAATGATGAGTTTGCCGTTCAATTGAGTGATAAATTGCAAGTTGTAAGTGATAAGTTGTAAGTATTAAGTTAAAGCTATGGGTTGAAACTTACAACCTATAATTTATTAATACAACTTATAAAACATTTAGTAATTGTTCTTTAATCTTCTCGAGTTCTTCTTTCATTCCCACTACACACTGCTGCATTTTCGCATCATTGGCTTTTGAACCCATAGTATTGATCTCCCTGCCAATCTCCTGCGAGATAAAGCCAAGTTTTTTACCGTTTGCATCTTTGTCCTTTAATGCTTCAATGAAATAATCGCAATGGCTTTTCAAGCGAGTTTTTTCTTCAGTAATATCTAACTTATCAATAAAGTAAATAAGTTCTTGCTCAAAGCGATTATGATCTACATTTTCTTTGCCAACAGCTTCTTCCAGAAAGTTGTTTAGTCTTTCTTTGATTGACGGTATGCGGAGTGGCTCCTGAACAGATACCAGTCTCATTCCTTCCAGAATATTAGTTATTCTGAGGATCAAGTCTTGTTTTAAAACATTTCCTTCGTCTTGGCGAAATTTCTGAAAATTTAACAATGCCTCTTCAAAGGTTTTATAAACAATCTTCCATTCATCTTCATTTGCGTCATCAGAACTATATTGAATGACATCAGGGAAATTTAAAGCTATTTGAAATAGATTGTCGCCCATTGACCCCATATTATCAGCCGCCAATTTGAGTTGATCGTAATAATGTTTCAGTAATGCTTGATTGATACTTGAGGTTTTTACTGTAGTTTCTGCATATTCGATCTGGATACTGATGTTCACCTTACCTCTTTCAATTTGCTTGCTACAGTCATTTCTAAGTAAAAATTCTTTATCTGAAAATGATTTTGGAAGTTTTAAAGAAAGTTCTAAGAACTTGCTGTTCAATGATTTGATCTCTACTGTGTATTTTACACTGGCATAATCATTAGCTGCAAAGCCATACCCTGTCATTGATTTTATCATGTTGTAAAGATAATATTTAATTATATAGGCATTGAAACTGATTAGACAGCATATAGATCATTCAATTATTAAAACACAAGCCCGTTTTAGTAATTTTGAACCGGAACCAAAGTCACTATGAGAGTTTTATTGATCATATTTATTTTAATTCTTGCCTTTGCATGTACTAAACCCGTATTGGCTCAGCAAAGTGGTATTCAAGGCTTGGTCATGGAAAGAATAGGTGCTTTAAAAATTAGTGGCGTTTATATCTTAAATAAAAAAACAGGAATTTCAACGTATACTAATGAATTGGGTCTTTTCAGGATTGGAGCTTCAGTTGGGGATACACTCCTTATTTCTAAGTCAGGGTATTCAGAACTGAATCTTCCCATGCTTGAGCTTTCCGATAAAGTCTTCATGCTTCAACCAATTATTGCTTTATCTGAAGTTAAAGTTGTGGGTCAAACCAAGAAACAGGAACTGGATGAAATTAGAGATCAATATCGTAAAAAGGGATCTTTTTATGCCGGTAAACCACCTCTTTTAGCTTATTTCTTCAGACCACTTACTGCCTTATATGAATTGGTAGGCAAAACTCCTGCCCAGGCTCGCCGTTTTAATTTATATTATGAAAAAGAACTTCAGGAATCAGAAATTGACAGAAAGTTTAGTGCTAGTGCAATCAATAATGTAACTGGGCTGGATGGTAATGATCTTAAAAACTTTATGATATTGTATCGACCCGAATATCAAAATGTTGCAATATTTGATGAATATGAAATGATCAATTACATCAGGACCTCCCTGCAAAAATTTAACGATTCGGGGCGGCCAGCGGCGACAAAATCTTTACCAACTTTGCCAAAGGCTCCTGACTTATCAGAAAAAACTCTTAAATATTAGACCCCTTTTTCTAATATTAGATTTTCCATACACTCGTATACTCGTTTTTTCAAATCACTAAGCTTATCAGGAATATGTCCACTTAGATCAATCCGATCTGTGAAAACACATTCCAGTGTACCGGGACGTATGTTCATCGGACTGTTACGGGGAAGTAGTCTTCTGGCATTTAATATAACCATCGGGACAATGTCAGTTTGAGTTTCAATTGCAAGCCGAAATGCACCATCATAAAATTCAGAAAGTGCTGAGTTGGTTCTGTTCATAGTTCCTTCAGGAAAAATCAAAATGGACTGACCATTACTGAGGTCAATTTTCAATTCTTCAACACTTCTTGCACGGCTTTCCTGACTTTTTCGGTCAATCAGTACCACTACCCGTTTGTAGATCATTCCAAAAATTGGAGTTTTCACCATTTCGATCTTCCCTAATGGTTTAATTGAGCCCGGAATTGACAATACCACAGCTATTGCATCCAAATATGAATTATGGTTACAAACATATATGCAGGCTTTATCAGCATTCAATTTTTCTTTACCTCTTGTTTTAACCGGGAAAAAGCACAATACTGAGAAGATCCAGGCCCATAATTTTAGAAAAAAGAATATGATGTCCTGTGCCTTCTTTTTCTGGAAAATTGCCGAAGTAATCAGAATGAATGGAAAAACCAGGATCATTGCCAAAATGAAAACCAAAAAGCCCCAAACAAGGAATAGGAATGCAAAAGCTTTTTTTAGGTGTTTTATCATTATTCAGGTATCAAAGGTTATTAAAAAATAAAATTTCCGGGGACTATTTCTGTTTTTTATTTTTTTAGAAATGTAAGATGTATTTTGTGGTTAGACCGAAAGAGTTTTGGGAGATAAAATATTTTATTGGAATCTTCTATACTTCTAAGGTGTTAGATTTTTAAATACTCGCAAGCTTTTTCAGCAGCGAGTTTTTCAGCATTTTTTTTATTATAG
>CAMBFY010000152.1 GCA_945865415.1 Sphingobacterium thalpophilum | reverse complement strand
TCTGTCATTGCTTTTACATAATCCAACTTGCCTAATATTTCACCAATCTTATTTAACATTGACATACTTTTCGGTGCTATTGCTGCATGCTCAGGTTTAAGTATTCCCTTTTTTTGTGCGGTTGTAAGGATTCCTACTCCGAGTGCCTTGGTTAAATAAAGCTTGCATCCAGCTTGTGCAGTAGAGTTTTGTTTCAAATGATTAATGTCTACAATGCCATTCACAGACAAACCAAAAACCGGTTCAGGGCAGTCAATACTATGCCCGCCTGCTAAGGTTATTCCTGCCTCGGCACAAATGGCCCTTGAGCCTTCCAGTACTTTTTGTGCAACTTCAGGCGATAATTTATCAATTGGCCAACCTAATATTGCTATTGCTAATACTGGTTTTCCGCCCATGGCATAAACATCACTAATCGCATTGGCAGATGCAATTCTTCCAAAGTCATATGCGTCATCAACTATAGGCATAAAAAAATCAGTAGTAGAGATCAAAGCGCTTCCATTTCCAAGATCAAGGACAGCTGCGTCATCACGGGTCTTATTACCAACCAGCAAGTTAGGGTCAACTGAATGGGTAATTGGACTGTGTAGAATAATGTCTAAAACTGCCGGACTAATTTTGCAGCCGCATCCTGCACCATGTGAATATTGAGTTAATTTTATTTTTTCGGAAATCATATAAATGAATAGTGAGTAGTTAGATTTGAGTGTTTAGACACACGATTTTGGATAGGTATATTGTTAATTGCTAGTACAAAAATTGAGACTGAATGTCTGAATGAATTCGATTTGATTGGATGTGATTCAACAAAAGTTTGCAGTTTTCTTGCGCATCAGTACTGCTGCATTCAATGATATGTATACTTTCTTTTTCCCTTTTACCCTGACCATTGGCATAGGTTTTATCATAATAAATCAGTACAATTTTAATAAAATCATTCATGCGGTTCTCCGTGATTGCAAGTATCGCATCACGTGTTTGTTCAGGGCCTAATCTTTTACCAATCCTCGTGGTACTTTCAATCAGAAAATCCTTGTCAAGCCCTCCGTATTCTTTAACAAGAAAATCGACTCTTTCCTCAAAAGGTACCGTGATTTTCATCACCGGAGCCTGTCGCATTTGATAAAAAACTGAATTGGGGATGAAGCACCTGCCAATCGACAAGCTTTCATCTTCCATCCAAACCGGAGTATTTAAATCAACTTTATTTAATTCCCCGGCAAGTAAATTTTCAAATTGTTCCTGCCTGGGCTGATTTAGCCGATCCATAGATCCATAAGAGGAGCCCTGGTGTTGTGCAAGATCTTCGAGGTCGATAATCTGATGGGATAGTTTTTTAAGCTGTTGCAGTGTTTTAGTTTTTCCAGAGCCGGTCATCCCACCAAGAATATATATGAAATATTTTTTTTTAAATTGCTCTACTACCCAGTTGCGATACCGCTTGTAACCACCTTCCAGAAGAAGAACGTCAAAGCCATATAGATTTAATGCCCAAGCCATGGCACCGCTACGCATTCCTCCCCGCCAGCAATGCACAAGAATTTTTTTTTCAGGTGCTATTTTGAGAGCCTCTTTTATAAACCCGGACCACTTTGGACCTGTAAGGTCGAAGCCAAGCAATATAGCTTGTTCACGTCCTTTTTGTTTGTAGGTTGTACCAACTTTTACCCGTTCATCATTTGAGAATATTGGAAGATTATAAGCACCCGGTATTCGGGCATGTTCAAATTCAAGTGGGGTTCTTACATCAATCACCGGGACTGTTTCGGCCATTTCCAGAAATTTATCAATAGCCAGTGTTTGAATCATGGGAATGGAATATGCGATTTTGAGATTAATTATTTTTGTAGTGCCCGACGGTACATTTGGATTGTATTTTCCAAGCCTAAATATAATGCGTCACAAATTAAAGCATGCCCGATACTTACTTCAAGTAATCCCGGGATATTTTTTGAAAAATAATTTAGATTCTGAAGATCAAGATCGTGCCCGGCATTTATCCCTAAGTCTAATCTTTGTGCGATCCGGGCTGCTTGGATATAAGGTTTGATAGCTAATTCCTTGTCTACATGATAATTACTGGCATAAGCTTCGGTGTAAAGTTCAATGCGGTCAGTTCCTGTGCGCTTGGCTGCCTCAATCATTTCTTCGGCAGGATCAACAAAAATGGATACACGAATACCTGCAGATTGAAATTCAGCGATAATATCCTCAAGGTAAGATTGGTGTTTTATTGTATCCCAGCCGTGATTAGAGGTTAACTGACCTTCAGCATCTGGCACTAATGTAACTTGTGCCGGTTTGTTAGCTAATACCAGATCGACGAATTTTTGTTCTTTAGGATTTCCTTCAATATTGAATTCTGTATGAATCACCTTTTTCAGGTCGAATACATCCTGATAACGAATATGTCTTTCATCAGGCCTCGGGTGGACTGTGATTCCCTCTGCCCCGAATCGTTCTGCATCGAGGGCAAGCTTAACCAGGTTGGGGTTGCTGCCGCCTCTAGAGTTACGAAGGGTAGCTATTTTGTTGATGTTTACTGAAAGATGTGTCATGGTGTTATTAAGCAGGACTAATTTTGAATTAGCAACTGATTCAAAGATAGATAAATTGTGATAGACTAACCTAACCTGCCTGCAAAGGCCTTTGTATATAAACCTGGGCGGCAGCGATAGCTTTTTTGCCAGAGGTTTTTTTTCCCAGAATTACCCGTTAATGGCAAAAAACTAAAGCAGAGCACAGGACTAGCAGAACCAAAGAACTACAGAAACTGATTTACTTAAAGTTAAGATTCAACTTGTCAAAATCGAATTTCATCCCCTGTCTTACCCAGCGCCCGCTGAAACTTATTGACTGCGACTGTGGACAATATCAGGCAGTAAAAACCCTTGAATCTGAATTATTGTTAACAAAAAAGCCCTTACGAAATAATCGAAAGGGCTTTTTGCTTGCACGCCATTTGGCGTTCAATTATTAGTATCTGTACGCATCTCCTTTAAACGGACCTTGAACAGGAACACCGATATAATCCGCCTGATGCTGATCCAATGTTTCAAGTTCAACACCAATTTTTGCAAGATGTAAGCGGGCTACTTTTTCATCCAGATATTTTGGAAGAACATAAACCTTATTCTCATAATTTGCAGAATTTGTCCAAAGTTCTAATTGTGCCAGTGTCTGATTAGTAAATGAGTTAGACATTACAAAAGAAGGGTGACCAGTAGCACATCCTAAATTTACTAAACGACCTTCGGCAAGTACGATTATATCTTTACCATTGATGGTATATTTATCTACCTGTGGTTTGATCTCAACTTTAGTGTTACCATAATTTCCGTTTAACCATGCCATATCTATTTCATTATCGAAGTGACCGATGTTACAAACAATAGCTTTGTCTTTTAATGCAAGGAAATGCTCAGCACGAACGATATCGCAATTACCGGTTGTTGTAACTACAATGTCAGCTTCTTTAATTGCGGTAGCTAATTTCTTCACTTCATAACCTTCCATTGCTGCCTGCAAAGCACAGATAGGATCAATTTCAGTTACAATTACACGCACTCCCTGAGAGCTAAGTGAAATTGCAGAACCTTTGCCAACATCACCATAACCACAAACAACTGCAACTTTTCCAGCCATCATAACATCAGTTGCACGACGGATCGCATCAACTAATGATTCACGGCAACCATATTTATTGTCAAATTTAGATTTGGTAACTGAATCATTTACGTTTATTGCAGGTAAGTGCAATGTTCCGTTCTTCATACGCTCATATAAACGGTGAACTCCGGTAGTAGTTTCTTCAGAAAGACCTTTGATATCTGCAATCAGTTCAGGGAACCTGTCAAATACCATATTAGTTAAATCACCACCATCATCAAGAATCATGTTCAATGGTTTGTGATCTGGACCGAAATGTAAAGTTTTCTCAATACACCAGTCAAATTCTTCCTCATTCAGACCCTTCCAGGCGTAAACCTGAATTCCTGCAGCAGCAATTGCAGCAGCAGCATGATCCTGAGTTGAGAAAATATTACATGATGACCAGGTAACTTCAGCTCCCAATTCAACAAGAGTTTCAATCAAAACAGCTGTTTGGATGGTCATGTGTAAACATCCTGCAATACGTGCACCTTTAAGAGGTTTTGATGCACCAAATTCTTCGCGAAGTGCCATTAATCCTGGCATTTCTGCTTCTGCAAGACCGATCTCTTTACGGCCCCAGTCTGCTAATGAAATGTCCTTAACTTTGTAAGGAACATAGTTTGTCTCTACTGATGACATAGTTTTTTTGTTTAAATGCGTTTTAAGGCACGATAAATGGATAAACAGCTATTTCTTAATAAGATAAAAGAAATTTTTTTGCAAAGTTAAAGTATACTTGGGTCAATTCAAAAAGTTTGGAGTTGAATAAATTATGATTCTTAGATCATAAGCTTTGGCGACTGGTTTTATTTTTTGAAAATGATGTTAGAAACGCTATGTTTTATGAAAGCAAATTTTGTGGTGCTTGGGATAAGATAGTCCGGCTCTGTGCTATAGTTTTGGCTATAAAATGAAGAGTAAATATTTTAATTTTTCGAAGCCAAAAGCTGCCGCTTCGATCCGGTTTATTGAACTCAGGCTTCATGCATTGATGTCGAGACAGTAAACTGCACTTATTGAAATATACAACCTAAAATTTATTGCTTAAAACTTCATTCGTAATCTAAAAGTCAAACCATCACAAAACACATTAAATTAGTTCTAAATACTTAACTTTGTTATACAATCAATTTCTACTGATTAATAAATTTAAAAATATGTATCCAGAATATTTAGTTTCACCAATGCGTCAAGAACTTGTTAATGCAGGTTTTCAGGATCTAAGAACTGCTGATGAAGTTGAACACGCCATAAAATCAGAAGGTACGGTATTGGTCATGGTTAATTCTGTTTGTGGTTGTGCTGCAGCAAATGCACGTCCTGCGGCAAGAATCTCTGTACAGCATGAAAAGCACCCAGATAAACTTATCACAGTTTTTGCCGGTATGGAAAAAGAGGCAGTTGATACTGCCAGGAATTTAATGCTGCCTTATCCACCATCTTCCCCGTCAATTGCTTTATTTAAGGATGGAAAACTCGTTCACATGATAGAGCGCCATCAGATTGAAGGTCGTCCGGCGCAAATGATTGCCGATAACCTTCAACAGGCTTTTGATCATTATTGTTAATTTCTTTGAGTTCATTTTTATAAATGATAAAATCCGGTCACACGCTGGATTTTTTTGTTTAGCCCTATTTTTGACAATTTAATAACCAAAAAATCCTCCATGAAACTTATTGCTACTCTTCTTGCTATTTTTTTAGCTGTTCCTGCATTTGCGCAGCAAACGTATATTCAATGTGGTCGCTTGATAGATGGAAAATCAAATTCGGTTCAGACTGAGATGACCATCATCGTTGAATCGAATAAAATTATAGATGTACGAAAAGGCTATCAGTCGGGAGCCGCTAACGATAAGCTCATTAATATGAGAAATCAGACAGTAATGCCTGGATTTATTGACTCGCATGTTCATTTATCTAGCGAGACCAGTAAGAATAAATACATGGAAAACTTTACGCTTAATGATGATGATAACGCTTTAAGGGCAGTTAAATATTCTGAGCGTACATTGATGGCTGGTTTTACCACCGTTAGAGATCTGGGGGGTATTGTAGCCATATCGCTCAGAAATGCAATCAATCAGGGCGATATTAAGGGGCCGCGGATCTTAGCCGCAGGTAAAAGCATAGCCACTACTGGCGGGCATGCTGATCCGTCGAATGGTTATAGCAGGGCATTGATTGGAGATCCCGAGGCGAAAGACGGGGTAATTAATAGTCCGGAGGAAGCCAGAAAAGCTGTAAGGCAGCGTTATAAAGAAAGTTCTGATGTGATTAAAATCACCGCAACCGGCGGCGTTTTAAGTAACGCAAAAGATGGTGCAGGGGCACAGTTTACGGAGGATGAAATTAAAGCAGTGGTCAGCACTGCTAAAGATTATGGTTATCGCGTGGCTGCACATGCTCATGGTGCTGAAGGAATGAAAAGGGCCATACGAGCAGGTGTTTCTTCTATTGAACATGGAACTTTCATGGATGATGAGGTTATCGCTTTAATGAAGGAAAAGGGTACTTATTATGTTCCCACAATAACTGCAGGAAAATCTGTAGCTGATTCAGCTAAAATTCCGGGATATTACCCACCACTGGTAGTTCCAAAAGCAATTGCAACCGGACCGAAAATTCAAAGTACTTTTGCCAAAGCCTATAAGGAAGGTGTTAAAATTGCTTTTGGTACCGATGCGGGTGTATTTGCACATGGCAAAAACTACAAAGAGTTTGAATATATGGTTGAGGCAGGAATGCCGGCTATGGAAGCGATCAAATCTGCCACGATGAATGCTGCTGATCTGCTTGGTATTTCAGATCGTACTGGTTCAATTGAAAAAGGAAAATTTGCAGATATCATTGCTGTAAACGGCGATCCGATAAAGGATATTAAAGTTCTGAGCGCTATGACCTTTGTTATGAAAGAAGGATTGGTCTACAAGCAGTGATGATTTTCCTATGCTTTGGAGTTGTTCAAAAAACACTTAACAATTGCTGATTTAAATACTTTAAGATGCTGGTGCGTGCGTGCCGTGCGTTCCAGAATATTTTACAAGCACATGCGACACTTATGCGCTGGCGAAAGAGCAGCCCGGCAAAAGGACTGCTGCCCATGTAAAATAAACCCGGGTGACAGACCTAGCTTTTTGCCCCGGCAAATTATCATATCAATACGCAATTTATGGGTAAAAACTAGGGCAGAACACGGGTCTGGCCTGACCGAAGAGGCACAGGCACTGCTTTCTAAAAAAGATATAATTATTAATCTAAAACAGCTGGGCAAGATTTTAAACCGAACTCA
>CAMBFY010000151.1 GCA_945865415.1 Sphingobacterium thalpophilum | reverse complement strand
CTTGCATCTCCACTTTATAAAATTGCAGGAAAAACCGGAACTGCTCAGGTTGCAGATGCCAATAAAGGGTATCAAGTGGATAAGAAGTATCAGGCTTCATTTTGCGGTTATTTTCCGGCCGATAATCCAAAATATTCCCTGATTGTTGTGGTTAATAACCCAAAGAAAGGCACTTATTATGCGGCATATGTAGCTGGTCCAGTTTTCAGAGAAATTGCCGACAGGGTTTATGCAAGTGATATTAACATGTTTGATCCCTTAAAGGAGCAGAAATTTACCGGAAGTCTTAAATTGCCTGTATCAAAGGCTGGTGAGCGTAAAGCAACTCAGGCTGTTTACAAAGCATTCGGTATTAAAACATTATTTGCCTCAAATTCAGATTATATCAGTCTGGATACCAACAAAGGAGTAGTTTCTCAGGAAGTAAAGATAACTGAAGGTTTAGTCCCTGATGTGAGCGGAATGGGTCTAAAAGATGCACTGTATGTGGCAGGTAATTCTGGATTGAAAGTGTTGGTTCGTGGTAGTGGGAAAGTAGTCAGGCAATCATTGCTCGCAGGTTCATCAGTTCAAAAGGGTCTTCCATTAGTTTTAGAACTTGAATGATGAAAAAGATCAAAGACATATTATATGGCGTATCACTCAGGCAAGTCTCTGGTTCAACCAATGGGCAAGTTTCAGGAATATGTTTCGACTCCCGCAAATCAGCTCCATCAGTTTTATTTGTTGCGGTGCGAGGTACTGAATCTGATGGACATGCATTCATAGATCTTGCAATTGAAAAAGGTGCCAGTGCTGTTTTGTGTGAAGAATTTCCAGCTGTGCTCAGAGAAAAAGTTAACTACTTTTTAGTTGACAATTCAGCAAAAGCATTAGGAATAATTGCATCTAATTTTTATGATAATCCTTCTTCCAAGCTTAAGCTGGTTGGAGTTACCGGCACTAACGGTAAAACAACAATTGCTACATTACTTTTTCAGTTATTTCAGGATCTGGGATATAAAACCGGATTACTTTCAACCGTTCAGAATCAAATCAATCAGTTAATTGTTCCGGCAACTCACACTACTCCCGATCCGGTAGTGTTAAATAGTCTGTTAAATGATATGGTTGAGAGTAGCTGTGATTATTGCTTTATGGAAGTTAGCTCGCATGCAATGGCTCAGAACAGGACGGCTGGATTAAGTTTTTCGGGTGGAATATTTACCAACCTTACTCATGATCACCTCGATTTTCATAAGACATTTGATGCCTATCTGAAAGCAAAGAAGAGTTTTTTTGACAGATTAAACAGTCAGGCATTTGCACTTACTAATATTGATGATAAAAACGGGATCGTGATGCTTCAGAATACTGGTGCACACAGGAAGACTTACGGGCTTAAGAACATTGCTGATTTTAAAGCAAGAATTATTGAAAATCACTTCAGTGGTTTATTGTTGAATATTGATGGGCAGGACGTTTGGTTTAAAATGGTAGGAAGCTTCAATGCTTATAATCTGCTGGCTGTCTATGCAACTGCTTTGTTGTTAGAACAGGATCGTACAAGAGTTCTGACTTCCCTCAGCCGCCTGAGTGGCGCCGAAGGCCGTTTTGATTATATTATTTCACCATCTGGCATAATTGGAATTGTGGATTATGCCCACACACCGGATGCTGTACAGAATGTGCTGAGTACCATTCAGGATATCCGTAAAGGTACAGAACAAGTTATTACTGTGATAGGATGTGGTGGCGACCGGGATAAAACCAAGCGTCCGCTGATGGCAAAAGTGGCATGCGACTGGAGTAACAAGGTGGTTCTGACCTCAGATAACCCACGTTCTGAAGTTCCTGAACAAATTATAAGGGATATGGAGGAAGGTGTGATGCCAAGTAATAAGAAAAAGACCCTTTCTATTACTGATAGAAAAGAAGCAATACGAACAGCCTGCCATTTGGCAAATCCAGGGGATATAATCCTGGTTGCGGGAAAGGGTCATGAGAAGTATCAGGATATTGGAGGGGTCAAACTTCCTTTTGATGATAAAGAGATTTTAACCGAATTTTTAAATCTAATGAGCTAATGTTATACTATCTGTTTACATGGCTGGATAATCAATATGATATCCCCGGAGCGGGATTGTTCCAGTTTATCTCATTTCGAACTGCTATGGCTGTCATATTATCACTGTTACTGACTACAGTGTATGGAAGCCGTCTGATACGTGTGCTTAGAGCAAAGCAAGTTGGAGAATCCGTAAGGAATCTTGGACTTGAAGGTCAAATGCAAAAGCAAGGCACGCCCACAATGGGGGGATTAATTATCCTTCTTGGAATTCTTCTGCCAACAATACTTTTTGCAAAAATTGATAACATATACATCATTCTCATGCTGGTAACCACAGTTTGGATGGGTTTGATAGGTTTTGTAGATGATTACATCAAGGTATTTAAAAAGGATAAAGAAGGACTTGCAGGGCGTTTTAAGATTATGGGTCAGGTTGGACTTGCGCTCATCATTGGTTGGACCATGTATTTTCACCCGGATATAGTGGTCCGTGAGCAAGTTACCTTGCCGGTAAAGGTCAGTTCACCATTGGATGTACATAAACGCGGGGATCAGTTTTATTATACTCAGGATCTCAAATCAACCATAACTAATGTTCCTTTCTACAAGGACAATGAATTTGATTATGCCAAAGTTCTAACTGTTTTTGGCGATGGATATGAAAAATATTCATTGGTTGTCTTTTTATTGTTTGTAATTGTGATTGTAACTGCCGTTTCAAACGGAGCCAATCTTACTGATGGTATTGACGGATTAGCAACTGGTACTTCTGCTATTATTGGGATTACACTGGCGGTTCTTGCCTATGTTTCTGGGAATACCATATTCGCTGATTACCTGAATATCCTGTACATCCCTAATTCAGGAGAACTGGTGATTTTTGCCGGAGCCTTTGTTGGGGCATGCGTAGGCTTTTTATGGTATAATTCATTTCCGGCGCAGGTATTTATGGGAGATACCGGTAGTCTGGCTATTGGAGGCATTATTGCAGCTTTCGCAATCATGATCAGAAAGGAACTGCTGATTCCAACCTTGTGTGGTGTATTCCTTATCGAAAATCTTTCAGTGATTATGCAGGTGTCTTATTTCAAGTATACCAAGCGTAAGTTTGGTGAAGGGAGACGCATTTTTCTGATGTCGCCTTTACATCATCACTACCAGAAAAAGGGATTTCATGAAACCAAAATTGTTACCCGATTCTGGATTGTTGGAATTATACTGGCCGTTGTAACTGTTGTCACATTAAAACTGCGTTGATGGAGGCAGGAAAATATATCGTTGTTTTAGGTGCCGGAGAAAGTGGCACAGGTGCAGCATTACTTGCTCAGAAAATGGGCTACGCAATATTTGTTTCTGATTTTGGCCCTATTGCTTATCAGTATAAAAAAGAATTGGAGCAAGCTGTAATTCCATTCGAGGAGAATCAGCATACTGAAGAGCGTATTCTTACTGCTAATGAAGTAATTAAGAGCCCTGGAATTCCTGACAAGGCACCAATTATCAAAAAACTAATTGAAAAAAATATTCCGATTATCTCTGAAATTGAATTTGCTTCAAGATACACCAAAGCAAAATTGATCAGTATAACGGGGTCAAACGGCAAAACAACTACAACTATGCTTACTTATCATATTCTGAGAAGTGCTGGTCTGAATGTAGGTCTCGCGGGAAATATTGGTAAGAGTTTTGCCAAACAAGTTGCTTTTGAGGATTTTGAATATTACGTTCTGGAGATCAGCAGTTTTATGCTCGATAATATGTACAGTTTCAAAGCTGATATCGCTGTTCTATTAAATATTACTCCTGATCATCTGGACAGATATGACTATAAAATGGAAAACTATTCAGATTCCAAATTCAGGATCATACAAAATCAGCAGGTCGATGATGTTTTTATCTATTGTGCTGATGATGAAGAAGTTAAAAAGGGTCTTTCCAAACGCATCATTAACTCTAAAACCTACCCTTTCTCAATCGAGAAAACACTTGAGCAAGGTGCTTTTCTTCAAGGAGAGCAGATTATAATTAACCTACACCACACAAACCAAGAATTTCTTACTATGTCACTTAAGGATTTAGCCCTACAAGGCAAGCATAATATGTATAACTCCATGGCTTCGGGCATAGTTGCAAAGGTGCTTGAGTTAAGAAACGAGACCATCCGTGAAAGCATGGGGAGTTTTACCAATATTGAACATCGCCTTGAGCATGTTGCCAAAATTTCGGGCATCGATTTCATCAATGATTCGAAAGCAACAAATGTGAATTCAACATGGTATGCGCTGGAAAGTATGCCCGGAGATGTTGTTCTTATCCTTGGTGGTGTGGATAAGGGCAATGATTATCGCATGCTTAAGGATCTGGTTAAATCAAAAGTGAAATCAATAGTTTGTCTGGGTAAGGATAATAAAAGTATTCATGAGGCTTTTGAGGATGATGTTGAGGTAATTGTAAACACGTTTTCTGCCAATGAGGCTGTTCAAATTGCCTATCACCTGGCAAAAAAAGGAGATACTGTACTGCTCTCCCCGGCATGTGCAAGTTTTGATTTGTTTAAGAACTACGAAGATAGGGGGAACCAGTTTAAGAAGGCGGTAAAAGAACTTTGAGCGTTGAGAATTGAGAATGGGTAATTGCAGAATTGGCATTGAAACCTCATTTAAAATGAACTAATAAACTACTGGCAACAGATAACAGATAACAGATAACAGACAACTGATAACTAAACGATGGAAAGACTGATAAGCAAAACAAAAGGTGACCGCTGGATCTGGCTGATTGTGGTTTTACTTTCGGTATGGTCGCTTCTTGCTGTTTACAGTGCAACCGGCACCCTAGCATATAAAAAAGGTGTTGGATCAGAACAGTTTCTAATCAAACATTTGGTGATGATTGTTGGAGGAATTGCGCTAATGTACTTTTCACATTTGCTTGATTACCGGTATTATGCCGGTATTTCTAAAGTGTTGATGGTGCTTACTATTCCATTGCTTGCCTATACATTAATTTTCGGTGCGAATGTAAATGAGGCCAGTCGCTGGGTAACAATTCCAATTATAAACCAGACTTTCCAGACATCCGATTTAGCGAAACTGGCATTAATTACATTTTTGGCAAGAACTCTCAGTAAAAAGCAGGAAAATATCAAGGATGTTAAAAAGGCATTTTTACCGATTATGGCCTCAGTTTGCTCGGTGTTTGTATTGATTGCACTTGCAAATCTGTCAACTGCGCTGATGTTATTTGGCGTTAGTATTTTGTTGTTAATCATGGGTAGAATCAGCATCAAGCAAATTTCCATTGTATGCCTCGCAGGTGCGGTACTTCTGGGTGCAGTAATGACGCTGGGTCCAAGGAGGAAAACTTCTTTTTCAAGGATAGATACCTTTTTTAATCCCGAAAAGGCAGATCCTGATAAAGCTTTTCAAGCCAATCAAGCTAAAATTGCAATTGCAACAGGAGGATTTTTCGGAAAAGGACCCGGTAATAGCACTCAGCGTAATTTTCTGCCACACCCTTATTCAGATTTTGTGTTCGCCCTGATCATTGAAGAATACGGAATGGTAGGAGGGGTAGGCCTGGTGTTTTTGTATTTGCTTTTTATGTACCGATGTGTATTGATTGTAACCGATAGCCCCAAAGCATTTGGGGCGCTGTTGGCGGCGGGATTAAGTTTTAGCCTGACCATTCAGGCATTTGCAAACATGGCTGTCGCTGTTGGCCTCGGTCCGGTGACAGGGGTTCCTCTGCCTCTGGTTAGCATGGGAGGAACATCAATTCTGTTTACGAGTTTGGCTTTCGGAATTATACTCAGCGTGAGCAGGGATATTGAGGAAAAGAAAGTTAAAAGCAAGGAAAAAGTAATTATTGGTGAAATACCGGCGATGGGATAATTGATGAATCAATTGGAATTTCAAAACTGACTCAAAGTACAAATAAAATGGGAAAAAGAGTGATCATTAGCGGTGGCGGAACAGGCGGACATATATTTCCGGCTGTAGCAATAGCCAATGCGCTCAGAGAAATTGATCCCGGTACAGAAATTCTTTTTGTTGGCGCATTAGGACGCATGGAGATGGAGAAAGTCCCTGCTGCCGGATACAAAATTATCGGATTAGATATTCAGGGATTTCAGCGAAACTCAATCCTTAAAAATGTTTTGCTGCCTTATAAGCTGTTGAAAAGTGTGATGAAGGCAAGATCAATAATTAAAAATTTTAAGCCTGATGTTGCTATTGGAGTGGGTGGTTATGCATCCGGACCTTTGTTATATGCAGCTTCACAAATGAAAATACCTTATTTGATTCAGGAGCAGAACTCATTTGCAGGAATAACCAATAAAATATTGGGAAAGAATGCAGCGCTCATTTGTGTTGCATTTAAAGGGATGGAAAAATTCTTTCCTGCAGAGAAAATTAAGGTTACAGGTAATCCAATCAGGAAGGAAACAATTGATATTGAAAACAAGCGTTTTGCTGCGGCAGAATTATTGAGCTTGTCGCTACAAAAAAAGACTATCCTTCTGACCGGAGGTAGTTTGGGTTCGGGGACTTTGAATAAAAGTATCTTTTCCGGAATGGATAAGATTCTCGCAGCGGATGTTCAGTTGATCTGGCAGACCGGTAAATATTATTATCAGTCTGTAATAGGGCAAATGAAGGGAAAAGAGCATCCCAATATTAAGGTGCTTGAATTTCTTCACAGAATGGATTTGGCTTATGCAGCTGCTGATATTGTGATATCCAGAGCAGGAGCAGGCACAATAGCTGAGTTATGTGCTGTGAAGAAGCCGGTTATTCTGGTTCCTTCACCAAATGTGGCCGAAGATCATCAGACAAAGAATGCAAAAGCTTTGGTAGAGAATGAGGCAGCAATTATAGTTAGTGACGAAACGGCCGGGATAGAACTGACTGATATGGCTTTATTGCTTATTGACAATAAGGAAAGGTGCAAAACCCTA
>CAMBFY010000150.1 GCA_945865415.1 Sphingobacterium thalpophilum | reverse complement strand
CTGTAAATCGCAGGAGCATCTGAGGCATTTAATGTTTTGGTAAATGCTACTGAATGTGAGGTATCTAAGCCAATAATACCCACCCTTTTTCCGGCTAAATCAGCAGATTTAGCAATTACTGAGCCTACATTTCCATAAATACTTAAACCTGTACCTGCCAAAATAGATTTCTTCAGAAATTTTTTAACATTATAGCTACTCATATCAGTTATTTTAGAATTAAATTTTAATAGAAATCTCTTCAGAAAAAGAGTATCATTAGAAGTGCTCTTGAAATAAATTAACGCTTATATTGATTTTAAAATCAATACAAAATAAACCAATAAATCAATTTTTGGGTTTCCCTTTCAAAAGATTATTAATTGCTTTCATCAAAATTGCTTCAGCTTCTGCAGTTACCCCTGATGCCTGGCCGGTTTCATAACCACCCTGTGAATAGGCTATGGCAGTGCCAATGTATCCAACACTATAATCCCCATATCCTGCAACAGTAACAAATAAATCGGGAACCATGGCTTTTGCTGCTAGCTGATACTCTACAAATGGCTCACCAGGAAGGTGAAGAACACGAGAATTTCCAATACTTAACAAAGAAATATCAATTTTTTTTCCAGCTTCCAGACGTTTCAACCATACTAGTTTAGAAAGGTTGTTTGATAGAAAAACAGAATTCTGTGTTTTCATAGCTGATTCCAGAATTTCAAGTCCGGGAGCAGGCTTAAAAGCTACTGATTCAATACTCCAGTTCACCTCAGCTACACCCACAAGCTCACGTTTGGTATTATCCCATGCTCTTTTCATTCCATCAGCCAGTCGCTCTGCAAGGATCAGCCTGTTTTCTTTTGCACCGTCATTATATTTACCAGCTGTTAAATTACCTCCGGCCCCATTAAAGTGAATGTGCAAAGCTTCAGGAACAGCAAGCTGACGCATAAAACGCGCAATTCCGGGGAAATCCGGATTGGAAATACCAGTACGGTAATAACTTTGCGGATGAGAGGCGTAATAACTGAGTACTGCTAATGGTTTGTCATTACTCCAAAAGCTGATCAGAGAAACCATAGGGTCAATTAGTCCTTCGGGAGCTGCTCGAATAACAGAGTCTTTTGTTGCTGAAGTGCGGGTATACATAACTTTTCCATCCGGACCAAGAATCCTGCGATTTGAGGCTACCTTATAAACCTGAGACTGACCGGTTCCAATATGTGTAAAAGGTACAGCCTTAGCAATCGATTTACGAATAGCCTGCCCCAAACGTTGAATCAGATCTCTTGCATAGCTCCCATCAAATGCCAGCGTATTTAAACCAGCTGTTTTGAGCATATTTTCAGCACCAAAATCAGAAGTCGGTGCATCATGCTGATGAATAGCATGTATTACCACTCTCGAAGGAATAGTACCTGCCGCTTCAGCCATAATGCGTTTAAATTCATCCTGACTATCATTTGCAATACCAATCCAATCTACTGAGCACATTACAATTGGTTCGCCAGCGCCTAAGATCACAATACCTTTTGCCCTCAAACCCAAATCCCAGCTATTGATCATCGGATCATAAGTTAAACTGCTGCCAACCGGTGGAGTTGCATCTACATCAAATGCTGCAAGTTTCAATTGGCCCTGAACAGTAGTTGGATATAAATCTGCTGCAAGAACACATAGGTTGTTTTTAAATAAAAAAATGCTAAAACAAAAAAGAAAAGTGCATTTGTATCTTAAGATAATTCTCATGGTTTAATATGTTTTTATATCAATTTTTCTACAAAAAATTTAGCTATTACAAAAGTGTACCTGCAAGGATGCTTATTCCCATAGGTTTTAAACTTATAGAGATGAAGGGAATCTAATTTCTGTAGAATGCACTGTTCTCTTTGGTCAGAATATCTATGGGCATAAAATAAATCTTCTCTATTGGAGAAGAGAACGCCAGGTGCTGATAAAGTGATATTAGTCCCATATAACCCTGCTGTTTCGGCTTCTGGCAAACTAAAAAGTCGATAACTCCTCTATCCATGAACTCAATATTCTCTTTCAGAAAATCATACCCTATCAAAATTACATCCTTTTTAAAGTTATCAATAAAATGTGCGACCTTAGACACTCTTGAATTAGTTACAAAAACGATCCTGATATCCTTATGCTCAGCAAAGGTATTGCTCAAATACTTTTCAATTGATTTAGGATCAGTGTCTTTGATATCAATTTTGAAAATACTATCTGGCTTTTTATGCTTGTCAAAATAGGCCCTGAATCCTTCTTCTTTTTTCAAAATATGGTGATGATTGTCGATCTCTCTAGAAATGTTTACAATTAGTATTTTTTCGTTGTTTTTAGCAAGGTAACTTACCAGATGGGCAGCAAGATAGCCGCTGTGATACAGATTTGGGCCGATATAACTCAGGCTGTCGCCATTGGGCAGATCTGAATCAATCAGAACATATGGAATATTCAATTCCCTGCATTTATCTGTAAACCTGACGGACTCTTCAATAAAAGAAGGTGCAAGTAAAATACCATCAGGGTTACTTTCAAGAATAATCTTTGTTTGATCAACAAAAGATTCAATCTTATTCTGATCGTAGAAATATTTATCAATTATAATTCCAAACTGCTTAATTTCTTTATCAGCCTGCTCTATACCTTTCAATGGGGCATCCCAAAAACTGGTTTCATTTGAAATTCCTGGTATCAGGGTAGCTAAACGAAGGATTTTTCTGGAGGCAAGCCTTTGCGCAAGCAGGTTAGGCTCATAATTTAATTCCTCAATTATACTGAGAATCTTTTCCTTGGTTTGTTTGGAAACCCCTTTTCTGTTATGAAGCACGCGGTCAACGGTGGCAATTGAAACATCAGCCCTTCTGGCAATTTCTTTTACTCCCGTAAGTTCATTAACTCGCTTTTTCATGACAAATTTCAAAAATACTTCTCGGTGTACGTTTATTGCAATAGTAATCTTTATCCCTGGCTTTTCAAATCAAATTATTGTAAACATTTCATTTTTTTAATACATTCGTTAAGGTACCCGTTAATCAGATATTTAAAATATTAGCAATCAAATAAAAAAATATTAGACGATATGAAAAACATATTCCTTATTTCTCTGTTGATAACAATATCATTTCGAGCTTCCGGAAACAAGATAAAATCAGAAATAAAAATGCATCCAGATTTCTGGGCAGATTCGATAGAAATATCACGAGCCAGAGTAGATTTGCTAATCTCTAAGCTTCCTGAATCAGATCCATGGGATGCCAGACCCGATGGCAGTGCTTTAGCATGGGGCGAAGCTGCTACACTTGAAACACTTGTAGATATGTATGAAGCTACAGATGATCCGGCTTATCTGAAGGAGGTTGCACGACGGGGTGATCGTATGCTGACCCATCGTGATGATAGACTGGGTGTAAGCGATGGTTCTGGAAAAATCAGACCAGCATGGAGCATGGGATTAAAATATGTTGTTGCAAAGGGTAAATTGCTAAATCCAAGTGGTAAGATTACAGTAGATGTTCGTTCCACAACTTATGCAAATAATAACCTGACCATTGTTGAACTGATCCCGGATTCAAAGACTGGTCTTTTTAGTCTTAAGATAACTAACAGTTTTTGGAAAAGAAATGAAACTTTTTTTAATCTGAGTCTAAATCCTAATGATGAAAGATTCATTGAAAAAATAGTTAATGATCCATTGTCGCCGTATTCGACCCGTGCGGGAGATTATTCTGATGCTAAATCAAATCTGATCAGAGTTAAAGTCACAGAATCAACTATACCTGTTGCACAAAGTATAAGGTTAGAGCCTATTACACTTGCTTATTCAGGTTACCTGGGTATCATCTATCACCCACTTCTCAGATTGGCCGAACTCGTAAAACAAAAAAGTGAATTGACAGAGCTTAGGCCAGCTGCTGAACGCTTTATAAATGCGGCTGAAGAATCTTATCTTGATGCATCAGCCCGCTTATGGCGAAATGGACCAAATCAGGGTGAGGGTTATTACTTAACTTGCGAACGAGGTGAATCATTTCCAGCTGACAATGTAGGCCAACCTATCAATTTTCTGGGTATGCATACAAGTTCTCAACTTGCATTATATCGTTTAACCGGCAAAAAGGAATATCTAGAACGCTCTGAAAAGATGGCAAGACTGTTAAAAAATCGTTTGCAGTATCATCAGGAGTCAAATCTCTATGTATGGACCTATTGGTATGAACCTATGACTACCATAGGATGGAAACCTGAGGATATGCTTTCTTCAAATGTTATGATTTACAAAGGCTCTCCAAATGTTGAAGACAGCTCACATGGAGTGCTTGATATCGCGATGGTAACTGCTGCCAACCGCGCCGGAATAGTATTTACTAAAGAGGATGCCATCAGATTTTCAAATACCTTGTTAAGGAATGTAATTCTTCCAGATAGAAGCGGGATTCGAAGGGCTGTTGATGGAAAAGGTGGCGACCATGGGGCATACTTCCCTATTCTTCATGGATGGCTGGAATTGGCGGCTTATAATCCGGAAGTGTATTATGAAATCCGTAAGACCTATTTGAACAGGGCTAAAGAAAATCTTGCATTTACAGCAGAATTATTAAGGTGGGAACGCAAAATGAAAGCGATTTCACCAGCTTTTAAAAAAGTCAAGAATAACTTTTAATCCAGAAATTTATTAACTTCAATTTTATCGTTGATAATTATGGCTGCAAAAGATACGTCAAGACGCGATTTTATTAAAAAAAGCTCATTGGGCGGACTAGGAACCGCATTAGGAATTGGATCCACGATTCCTGCTAATGCAGCAGAAGGTCTGAATACTTCTGAACATTCAATCAGTAATGAAAAGCTTCATATAAAACCTAGATTTCATAACTGGATTGTGGATGAAGGTGAAGAATGGCTTGAACTTAATACCAAACAGGCAAGCCTCGACTGGAATATTCCGGTTTCTCAATGTGCGCTTGTTTTACTTGATGTATGGCAGCGTCATTATCTTAAAGAACCCGAAGAAAGGGCAGAAAAGATTATTAATGAAAAATATGTTCCTTTGTTAAAAAGTTGCAGAAAGAACGGAATGGAAGTAATCCACTGTCCATCACCCCCAGTCGCAAAAACACATCCAAACTGGGTTAAACTGATGTCAGAGCCCGAACTAAAACCAGTTCCTGATAGCTGGCCACCTAAAGAATTTCGTAATTTAAGTGGTCCATATAATGCTTATAGACGACCTTTTACACTAAAAGAAGCTGAACGTAATGCACTCGCACCACTGACTTTTCACGCTAAGGTTGTACCCCTGAAAAATGAGGCAGTTATTGCATACGGAGAGGAATTGCACCGGTATTGCAAACAAAAAGGTATACTTTTTCTGTTCTTTGCTGGATTTAATACAAATGCTTGTCTGATCACCAGAGATTACGGTGTATTACAAATGAATTATCGGGGATATCAGGTAAGTGTAATTCGCGATTGTACAACAGGTATGGAATCGAGAGAGACTCAGGCAGGTTTGCTGCAAACGAATGGAGCTCTGCTCTTTTTTGAGATGTATGGACAGTACACAGTCACTTCAAATGAAATAACAAACGGATTTTCCAGAAAAGCTTAATTATTTAGTTGTCTGTTGTCAGTAATATATTGGTTCATTGAAAATCACACATCCATTCCTGAGTCAGATTATTTCCTGTTGTCTGTTGCCAATAAGATATTGGTGCATTGAAACTCAGATTCATAGTACGCTATGTTCAGTTATTGGCTTTGAAATTTCTACTTTTTAGCTTAATGCGCTTTTACTTCCAGTCCTGCGGAAGTTTCAATGACCAAACATCATTAACCAGTGGTGGAGTCATCCCTCCTGCTATCCATATTTTATCCTGAAAAATAAAGGCTGATTGTTCATGACGGCCTTTCCATACTTTTTCTGATTTAAACTCTTCCCAGGTAATTCCATCCTTGCTGGTCCAAACATCTGAATGATTTTTATATGGATTATTTGACCATCCTGCTATAACCCATATCCGCTCGCGATAAACAACCGACGAAAACCACAAGCGCTCATGCCAGGGTGCAGCACTGGTCAGTTTGGTCCAGTGAATACCATCTTCAGAGCTCCAAACATCATTTTTGGCATGATACTCTGGAACGTAATTTCCGCCCCCAAAGACATACATTTTTCCGTTCAAAACAGCAGCCTGGTGATATGCTCTGGGCGACCAGCCTGCATAAGCAGTAGCTAAATTCCAGTCCCGGCCATTTGAGGAGTACCAAACATCATTTTTAAGACTTGCTTGGTTCCCAAAATAGTAATTTTCAATTCCGCCTAATAGCCATAATTTACCCTTAAACTTTATCAGTGCAGATGCTATTCTTGGTGACCATGCCGCCTTCTCAGTTTCGAGCTTCCAATCAATTCCATTTTTAGAGGTCCAAACGCTATTACTAGCTGAATGTCCTTTCAAACGTCCGTTATACCAACCACCCATCATGAACATTTTGTTCTTAAAGCTTATGGTCATTGACAAATCACTGTGAATCCATGGCGCTTTATTGGTATTCAATTTCCATTTCTTACCATCCGGAGAACTCCAAACATCACGAGGAGGGGCTTCCTGTGAATTAAACCAGCCACCAAAAATCCAAAGATTTTTTTTATAAACTAGTTCGCCTTGTGAATCCCTTGCCTGCCATGCCGCATTTGGAGTTTCCTGAATCCAAACTGCAGTTTTTATCTGTGCATGAACCAGGACATTAAACTGAATGACGAATACGAATAAAGACAAGCTGTACCTATACATTATTGATTTTAAAAACAATTTTGATTTAATTTAATTATTTATTCAATAAAAATTAAATCTAATAAACAATAATATATGTAATTAACGTGAGTTCGGGATAAGGAAATTTAAAAAGGTACGAAATTTAATATTTTAACTATTTGATTATCAATAAGTAAGCATATTTTGTTATATTTAAGTACCGAATTTAAAACAAACAATTTATGCTTACTTCTGATAAAATTATT
>CAMBFY010000149.1 GCA_945865415.1 Sphingobacterium thalpophilum | reverse complement strand
GCCTTGACGGGACATAATGGAGCTGGGAAATCTACTTTGTTAAGTCTCATAAACGGCGATAATCCGCAGGCCTTTGCCAATAAGATCACACTCTTCGATCAGCGAAAGGGGAGTGGAGAGAGCATTTGGGAGATAAAAAAGAAGATCGGCTATGTTTCGCCTGAACTATTTCAGTATTTCCCCATGGAAAGTACTTGTCTGCAAGTTATAGAATCTGGATTTGATGATACGCTTGGCTTGTTTCGTGTATCAGGTAAATCAAGGGCTGAAACTTCATTACGCTGGATGAAATTGCTGCATGTCAACGAATTTGCTGATAAAATGATCAGGAGTGTTCCGGTAAGTATTCAGCGCATCTGCATGCTGGCCAGAGCAATGGTAAAGAATCCCTCATTGTTAATTCTGGATGAACCTTGCCTGGGACTAGATTTTGAGCGGCAGGAGCAATTTAAAAATCTAATTGACGAGATCTGTAGGATGAGTAATCTGACTCTCATTTATGTTAGTCATTATCAGCATGAAATGCCGGAGAGTATCAGGTTTTCTTTGAAGCTCGTAGAAGGCAGGGTTGTTTAGTTATTTGTGGAGACATAAGCGGTATGCGTGCGCTAGCGTATAAATAAAAGAACCAGAAAAAGAAAATAATAATCTTATTCTGATTCTTCTTTTTATTGCCATGAGGTCAATTGTAATACAAATATTAAAATGGTTATAATTAAACTTACTGAAAGCATTAGATACCGTCTGATTTTTAGGTTCTCTTCAGTTTTCGCCTGAATAATAAGGGAAACACCTGAAATAATGATAATAAATATGAGAATTGAAATTTTTATTCCCCAGCTCAATGGAAACATTTGCTTCAATAATAGATAGAATATAGTAAGAAATATAGGTAGAATGCCTAAAATCTTCAAAGTTTTTTTTTTATCATGATTCAATTTTTTAAAACGTGTTTATGTTAAATTATCCTTCACAATCCTCAGCATTTGCATTGCAATTATCACCAGCTGCAAGCTGATAAATAATTGCAGCTCCATGACAAATTGGAACTCCGACACCTGTCCAATCGGCTAGAGCTGCACAAGCAAAATGCATTCCAGCAGCAGTTGCGGCTACTTCAAGTAAACAATTCCTTCTTATTCTTTCACAATTAGACCTTAAGAACATAATTTCTTTCTTTTGATCTTTAATGATAGGTGATTCCAAAATAGTTTTATTAATGAAATCCTTTTTTTGATTTTTTAAATTATAATCATTCACAAGTTCTTTTAATAAAATAGATTGCTGAAAAATAATGTTCTGGTACTCTAAAGAATTTTTAAATCCAAGGGAAATTGCTAATTGATTTAGTTCTGAATCAGATAACTTATCCTTATTCAATAGCATAATAGCCTTATTCTTATTGACGACTTTAGAAGTTATTGACATATTAATCTCAATTAACTTAGATAGTCTGGAATCTGAATATAATTCCGCAATCGGTTTTGTTTGTGAAATAGAATGCTTCAAAGCAGAAATAGTATTCTTATCGTTAGTTACTTTTTTCTGGGCAAGATCCTCATTGATATTTTTCTTACAAGCATAAAAACCACTAACAATAATTATGAATAAACTTGTTTTTATTACCTCTCAACATTTGCTCCTAATTTCTTTTAAATGTGATACTTTCATTTTATTTTAATTTAAATTTTGCACCTACTCTTTTAAAGATTTTCAGTATCCTCTTGCTGCTGGCCACACATTAATTCAAATTTAAAATTATCTATTAAAAAGAAAAAATAATTTACCCCCCAAAAAATGGGAGGTAGATTATTTTGAAATATCAATTATTTTTTTATTGAATTAATAACTTTGGGCGTGCAATAGCTTTGTTTTAGATCTTTAAATGAACACACTACCCGCCTGCGCTAGCGAAATAAACTTAACAACAAGGCCTACAAATAAGTTTGTTTGGAAAAAAATTTCTAATTTGAATCCAAATTCAAACTTATTATAAAAGCGTTCACATGGCTTCTGTTTTCAATACTCCTGAATTAACGAATGATGCAGTAATTAATCCTGAAAAAAAGAACAATCTTCGATTAGTTATTATAGCCTCTTCAGTAGGAACACTGATCGAATGGTACGATCTTTTACTGGCTGTGATTATGGCTAATATTTTATCAATGCAGTTATTCCCTGCCGGTGGAAATAATTTCATCGAAACCTTAGGAATTGTGGCCACCACCTATTTAATCAGACCTTTTGGCTCATTGTTATTTGGAAATTTCGGAGATAAAATTGGACGTAAACACACCTTTCTGGTTTCCCTTTTGCTGATGGGTGGCGCTACTTTTCTGATTGGCTGTATTCCTAACTATGAACAGGCAGGCTGGGCTTCACCGATTCTATTTTTGATCCTCAGATTAATGCAGGGTTTAGCAATTAGTGGCGAGTATTCAGGTGCGGTAATTTATGTTGCAGAACACTCGCCAGCTCATAAACGTGGTTTTTACACTGGGTTTATTCAGACCACTTCTTCTATTGCTTTGATTCTCGGACTTGTAGTGGTATTTACAATTAAAAGCATCATGACTGATGAGAGTTTCAACTCTTTTGGATGGCGAATTCCATTTCTTTTTAGTGCCATATTGGTGATTGCGAGTTACTTCATCCGTCGTAAGCTGCATGAAAGTCCGGTTTTTGCTCAGTTGAAAAGCGAAGGCAAGACAAGCAAATCCCCTGTTAAAGAAACCTTTAAAACTAAAAAGAACATTGGATTGATTCTGGCTGCTGTATTTGGGGGTAATGCAGCTCAGAGTGCGATCATGCAGGTAAACCAGATTATAACCTTGTTCTTCTTGCAGCGTACAGTTAAATTGGAAGATACTACTGCGCTGTTGATTATGGCTACGGGTATTCTTCTTGCCGGACCATTCTTTCAGATTTTTGGGGCAATCAGCGATCGTGTTGGGCGTAAAAAAGTAATGCTTCCGGGAATGATTTTGGGCTTGTTTGTCATTCCAATCATGTTTTACTTATTCCTGGAGCTTGGAAATCCGCAACGACTGGATACCATTCAATACATAGATACTCAAACAACTATTATTTTCATCGGATTGGTATTTATGCTGACTATTTCGGGAACCATGGTATACGGACCTATGGGTGCCTTCCTGATGGAGATGTTCCCGACAAAGATTAGATATACCAGCATGGGATTTGTGTATAATGTTGGAAATGGCGCAATTGGTGGATCAACTCCTGTGATAACAGAATTGATCAAGTCTTCCGTTGTGATAGGATTTGCATTTTCTCCATTTATAGGACTTGCATATCCGCTTGCATTAATTCTGATTGGTATTATAGTCAATATTTTCTGGGTTCCGGAAACCTATAAAAATAACCTTACTGATTAATCAGGACCTGTAATTATTTTTATGCAAAATAAATTAAGCAGACGTAAAGTTCTTAGCAGTTTTGGCCTTACAGGACTTGGATTACTGGCATCAGATATCCAGGCAGGTCATGTTAATCTAACATCCCTGATCAAGGAAGGAGAAAGCATACTTTTTTTTTCAAGCTTAAAAGAAGTTAAAGAGAGTAATGCCCTTAAAGAAGGTAATATCGTTCAAACAGGAGGTTATTATCAAATTGGCGATGGTGGTGATGGTACCTACATCATCAAAACATCTTCTCCTGATTTTGTATCTGATGGTGGCGGAATTATCAGTTTAAACAAAAACCTGATTGCCTGCCTGATTAATATCAAAGAAGTTAATTATAAATTATTCGGGGCTGTTGGTGACAAGAAAAATGATGATGGTTTGCAGATTAAGGCAGCTCATGATTATGCAAACAAACATGGTATACCTGTTGTTAATTTAAGCGGGGAATACTGGGTTAAAGAGACCACAGCAATTATTATTAAAACGAATGTGGATTGGGGTCAAAGTATTTTTCATTTCGATGAGAAATTCAACAGTAAGGAACCCCGGTTTAAAGTGTTGAGCGATGTGGCTCCTTTTCCAATAGAATTGAGTGCAACGGCTAAAAACTCTCTGCTAAGTCAGTTAAAACCCGGCGCACAGGTTATCCCTGAACTTGCTCCTTATAAAAATTGTCTGGTAATTGTTGCTGATTCCACTGATATGATCGGACTCAGAAATCAAAGTACCGGAATAAGTAAAGGTTGGGCAAGAGAAGAACTTTTCTATGTTGAAGAACATGGGCGCATTGTGGGCGAGATGGCATGGACTTTTAAAAATTATACCAGTTTGATGGCTTATCCTGCCAGCGACGGTTACTTGACAATTACCGGTGGTACATTTTACCTTTCTGGGGATAATGAAGGGAATTATGTAGAGAACGGAATCCGCATTGAACGCAGCAGAACCCTGGTATCTAATCAATGGGTAGGCCTCGAGCCGGGTAAGCAGGATGTGGCTAAAATACAGCGAAGCGGTTTCTATTCTCTGAAAATGGTTTATGATGTTGTGGTTGAAAATATCAGACTCATTCCCTGGGAAAAGGACAGACCGGGTGTGCCGATGGTGCCGCAGGGTACTTATGGTATCTCTGGTAACCGCTGGATGAATGTTACTTTCAGGAATATTACCGCAGAGGGAAGTCCGGTTCACTGGGGTGTGTTTGGTACCAATCTGACCAAAAATTTCAGGATTGAGAACTGTATGCTTAACCGTGTTGACGTACATTTCCATTGCTGGAATCTGTATATCAAAGACAGTAAGGTAGGGCAGCGTGGACTTACTTTAACTGGCGGTGGAGATCTCTTTGTTGAAAACACTCTCGTGAATGCGAATGCATTTATCTCATTTAGAGCTGATTATGGTGCTAAATGGGATGGAGATATCCGTATTAAAAATTGCAGACTTGTTCCTCGAACCGGTGCAGCACAGGTTTCGGTTTTGCAGTTTATGACTGCTGATTTTGATTTTAAATATCCCATTGGATATGGCCGCACGCTCAGCATGCAGGATATGGTGGTGGATTTTACCGGGCAGGAAGAAAGTAAAGCTGTTTGCTGGCTGATGAAAACTTCAGAATGGTTGAATAATGCCGATAAGGTAAAACTGTTCTTTCCGCAGCAAATGGATATCAATAATGTCAGTATTCGTGGCCGGAAGCAGGGGCTTCGCTTATTCCAGTTGTACGACTGTTCTAAGTATTATATGCAGAAGGAAGGTTCTTATGATGGCGTTAGGATGGAAAGTAATTGCCGAATTCTTATCCGGAATGTTGATCTCGAAAAGATTAATCCTTTCCCAATTACTACGATAAAGGATAATGTTCATTTCTATCTGAATGATACCTCCTCAAATAAACGCCCGGATGCCTTATATCCTGATATCAGGTTTGAAGGCTGCCGGAATATGGATATTTATGCAGGAAAGGGAATAGCAAATTTGAGATTCGAAAATTGCTCTATCAGCCGGATCACAAAAGACGTCTCTCCTTTCAAAGGGCGTCTGTCATTTACGAATTCTGAGTTCGTCCCTGAAGTGGAAGCGGGTGCTGAACGAATTTATGATTTGGATTCTGAGCTGGGTGTTAGTTTTAGCGAGTGTATCGTTTATATGCCTGAGAAAGCTGGTCAGAAATTGCCCGAATGGCTGACTAAAATTGGCTTTCTTCAAATCAATAAGCAGGTTCGGTTTAATCATTCGAATACCCGTTTGGGGAATGATATTATTCAATATTGTAAATTAAAATCAATCAAGCTTGATGCAAATTTCATAGCAATGCTGAAAAGTCATCATGAACTGGAATCAGACTCACTATCTTAATCCGGAAACTGTGATTTATCAATCCCCGGAATAATACGAATCGCATTCTTATAGTAAATCTTTTTTAATACCTCATCACTCAATCCCATACCATACATTTTCCAGTAAGCATGGTATTTTTTGTGGTATGGAAAATATTCATCCTGTGTTTCAAGTACTCTGAAATAGGTGGTATATTCTGAAGGAACCCAGCTGTCTTTTCCAAACAGAATCCTATCCTGATATTTATCAAAAAACTGCTTTGCGCGACGTGGTTGTCTTCCCAGTTCAGCTATGATTGCACCAAACTCAACATTCATGTTTGGATACTGATCAAGCAGGGTACCCAGAAAGTCTAAGTTATTTGCATACCATCCGAAATGGGCAATGATGAATTTAGTCTGTGGATTATTTTTTATCAGGTTATGTTGTTGTTTAATTAATTCTTCCCAGGAAAAACCATCTGAGGCACTTCTGTTCCGTCCGGGTTGAGTTAAAAGCTCCAGCCAGCGCTCGTTTTGTTCATTTGGTTCATCCCAGAATTGCTTGGGATCTGCGGAATGGATCAGAACGGGTATTCCCAGCTGAGCACATTTTTCCCAAATTGGTTTAAGCCTTTGGTCATCAACTGCAACTAGGGCACCTTTATTGTCTTTGACTGAAAATCCAAGGCTTTTAAATATTTTCAAGCCTTGTGCACCTGCTTTTACATCATCTTCGATTTCTTTTGCTGCTTTAACTCCATAGTCGCTTTCGCCAATTCCCGAAAAGCTTGGATTGGCAAAAACAATTATACGTCCGGGTTGGGTAGATTTTGCATTTTTTACGGATAAAGCAAGAAAATCTCCGCTACGGCCACTTAAATTAACCATGGTTCTCATGTTCAGCTTATCCATTTCTGAAAGCAGTGCGTTGATATTTTGATTCGGCATATTCCCTTGGTGGTTATGTACATCTATAAATGGGTATTTAGCTTTTGTAATAACATGCTCAGGAACCACCAGTGAGGATGGAGGATTATAGGTTTCGAAATCAATTCTGCCTTTGTTGTTTTGCGCAAGGCTGCACTGACTGAATAATAGAAAAGCTGCCAGGTAGGTGGATCTCAATTTAAGAATTCGCATATTTTTAATTAATAAAGCCTTAAAATACTATAATGCGGCAACAGGATGCTTATCCTGTGTATTATTTATTCTGTAAACTTCTCCATCATAACAGGTGAAGAACATAGTTTTTGTTGATTCGTCATATAAAATGCGAATACTTTCGGGTGCTACTGCCATCACATGTTC
>CAMBFY010000148.1 GCA_945865415.1 Sphingobacterium thalpophilum | reverse complement strand
CTGGTTTCAGAGGATAGAAATTTCCGTCCTGTTGATATGGAATTTGCTCCCGATGGATCGCTGTATATTGTTGACTGGCATAATGTACTGATTGGCCACATGCAACATAATGTACGTGATCCATTGCGCGACCATTCTCATGGACGTATTTATCGCATCACCTATCCTTCAAGACCTTTGGTAAAACCGGCAAAAATAGATGGAGCCAGTATTGAAGAACTGCTGAATAATCTCAAATTGCCAGAGTATCGTACTCGCTATCGTACCCGCAGAGAACTTCGGGGTCGTCCGGCAAATCAGGTGCTTGCACAAATAAGCAGCTGGACTGCCAAACTTGATAAAAAGGATCCTAAATATGAACACCATTTGCTGGAAGCATTATGGGTTAGCTGGGGACTAAACAAGGTTGATCAGAAAATCCTGCGTCAGCTAATGCAAGCCAATGATTATCGTGCCCGGGCGGCTGTTGTACGGGTTTTAAGATATACCGGACATCAGGTTGCAGATCAGACAAATCTGCTGATGAAGGCAGCGGCAGACCTAAACAGCCGTGTTCGGCTTGAAGCTATAGTAACCGCATCCTGGCTGGGGAAAGACAAAGGGCTTCCAATTGTATTGGAAGCGGGAAAAAAGCCATTGGATGAATGGATGGTTCCTGCCTATGAAACAGCGATTGCTCACCTTAATGGTAAGGAGCGTGAAGTTAAAAAGGAAGAACCAGTTTTAACTGATTTAAAAGGAACTGATCGTGATCTTTTTGTGAAAGGTAAAGCAATTTACTTGCGTGATGGCTTTTGCAATACCTGTCACCAGAGTGATGGTAAAGGGCTTAGCAGCTCAGGATTCCCCCCAATTACAGGCACAAAATGGGTGACAGGAAGTGAAGAAAGGTTAATCAAACTTGTTTTGAAAGGTTTATATGGTCCAATAGAAGTTCTGGATAAAAAATACCCCGGACAAGTACCTATGACTCCTTTTGCAGGAATGTTAAATGATGAGGAAGTTGCAGCAGTATTAACCTATGTGCGGAATTCATTTGGAAATAAAGCTTCCGCGGTTTCCCCTGAAAAAGTAAAAACGACACGCGCATCCATTAAAGATAAAACAGGGTTTTATTCTCCTGAAGAATTGCTTAGTCAGCATCCTTTAGAGAAATAAACTCATTCAGAAGATACAATAACATGAACAAGCAAAAATATAACCTCCTGTTAACCATTATGATCACTGTTATTCAAATCAGTGTTTCATTCGCACAAAATAGTCCGAAGTGGGTTGAATATCAAGGCAATGAAGGACCTGGAAAAGGGAAACATATTGTATTTGTGAGTGGCGATGAAGAATATCGCTCAGAAGAAGGTTTGCCTATGCTAGCTAAGATATTGGCAGAGCGCCATGGTTTTAAATGCACTGTTTTATTTGCCCTTGATCCATCGACTAATGAAATCAATCCGGATTTACAGACCAATATTCCAGGATTGGAACACCTAAAGTCGGCAGACCTGATGGTTATGCTTTTACGCTTCAGAGAGCTGCCTGATGATCAAATGAAATACATCATAGATTATACTAAAGCCGGAAAACCAATTGTGGCCTTACGTACTTCAACACATGCATTCAGTTATTCACGAAATAAACAAAATCCTTATGCCAAATACAGCTATAATAGCAAAATAAAAGGTTGGGAAGGCGGTTATGGTAAGCAGGTTTTTGGTGAAACATGGATCAACCACCATGGTGTGCATGCCAAGGAGGGTACCCGCGCACTGATTAATGGTCTTGAAAAAGATCATCCCATTTTGCGTGGAGTAAAAGACATATGGACACCTACTGATGTTTATGGCATTACTGGTCTGCCAAATGATTCAGAGGTTTTAATCTTCGGGCAGACTACTATGGGAATGACATCTACCTCACCATTGAGCTATGAAAAGTCAGTTATGCCCGTAGCATGGACAAGAAGTTATAGCTCAGAAAGTGGCAAAAAAGGAAAAATTTTTACCACAACAATGGGGGCTTCGGTTGATTTAATGAGTGAAGACCTACGGAGACTTGTTGTTAATGCCTGTTATTGGGCAACAGGAATGGAACAGCAAATCCCGCCACTAAATCATGTTGAATACGTTGGCGATTATAATCCAACGATGTTTGGTTTTGGAAAATATCAAAAAGGACTTAGCCCTTCTACTTTTGAATGGAAGAAATAGTACTGAATGTGTTTGGGGAAAGCTTGAAATAAAACTGTCATCAGAGTCAGGAGATTCCGGCCTTCGCTGAATCTATTTAATGTGAATTCGATATAAAATCTTGCTTGGCTAAGTTAAACTGAAGTTTTTCTCTCTTTTTAGAAAGCAGGGTCTGTGCCTCTTCGCTTATACCAGTCCCGTGTTCTGCCCTATTTTTTTGCCGGAAATTTAATTTTATCATGAGATTTATTATGGCAAAAAAGATAGAGCTGCCACTCGGGTTTAGTTAACAGGACCTATGGTTCTATTACCGGAAGCCCGTCCCGATGAAAAACAGCGCTGAGTAAAATAAACCTGGCCGAAGGAGGTTCCAACTTTCGCTCGAATGACACCGATTTTTCGCCTGTGCTTGGTGTTATAAACGAGCATTTGATCTAATCGTACTTGGTACGGTGACAAAACAGACCAAAGGGGGATTTCTTGCCGAAAATACTCCGTAGGAAAGGGCTGAATTAAGCGATCAAACGCAGGGTTTGGTTTAAAAAATCAAAGAATACCACCTCAAAGAATCATGAGTAGAATGAAATTGATACCTGCTACCTTTGCTTATATCGAACTGAGCTTATTTTGTAAAGTAATACAATTACTGTAGCCTTTTTAAAACTGATCAGGATTCAACTACGATGCCCATAGCACAGAATTTTTCAATTCGTTCATCGATAACCTCATCAATATTACGCTTAACGAGCTCATCAAGGTCCCTGACAATGCGATCCTGAATGGTTTTTGCCATTTCTTCTGGATTATGATGTGCGCCACCCAGAGGCTCCTTTATGATGCCATCAATCAGTTTATTTTTAAGCATATCATCTGCCGTCAGCTTCAGACAGTCGGCTGCTTTCTCTTTAAAATCCCAACTTCTCCATAAAATAGATGAACATGATTCCGGTGAGATGACAGAATACCAGGTATGTTCAAGCATATAAACTCTGTCGCCAATACCAATTCCTAAAGCTCCACCTGAAGCCCCTTCACCCACAATAAAACATAAAATTGGCACCTTCAACACTGACATTTCAAGCAAGTTTCGTGCAATTGCTTCACCTTGGCCACGTTCTTCGGCCTCAAGACCAGGATAGGCTCCGGGAGTATCTATAAATGTAATTACCGGTTTATTAAACTTTTCAGCCAGTTTCATCAAACGAAGTGCCTTGCGATAACCTTCCGGATTTGCCATACCAAAATTGCGGTATTGACGCATTTTGGTATTCACCCCCTTTTGATGACCAATAACCATGACCGTTTGACCGCCAATACTTGCAAAACCTCCAACAATGGCTTTATCATCCTTAACTGTACGGTCTCCGTGCATCTCAATAAAATCATCACAAATCATCTCGATATAAGACAACGTGTAAGGCCTTTCAGGATGCCGTGATATCTGGACATTTTGCCATCCGCTAAGGTTTGAGTAGATCTGATGCCTGGCGGCTTCAACCTTTAACTCTAATTCAGCCAGCGTAGCAGACATATCCACCTTAGTTTTTTCAGCTACCTGTTTAACCTTTTCAACCTGCAACTGCAGATCAACAATGGGTTTCTCAAAATCGAATGTTGTACTACTCATACTCTATTTAAAGGAAGAGCTAAATTAGGAAATTAAAAGCATCGCCGATTAACCAATTTTTAAAAAATTAAAACTTCAGTTTACTGCCATAATCAGGGATTAGCACAAGAAATCAGGGATTAAAGTTCTTTAACTTTTCTTTAGCCTGCTCCCAGGTGTTTGATGATTTCTTCTCGCTTGATGCAGTATCGATAAGCTGTTGCAGGTTTTTAAGCGCCTCAAAGACTACCTCATCCTTAACTCCATCCTTTTTAAACCGGATTAAATCCAGGATAATTGCTTTATTATTACCCATTTCATCAGTGATGAAATTAATTCCATCTATCATATCTTCATACTTTTAATTTGAAAAGTTTAATTACCGCTACTGAATTAATAATATTTTGTCTTTCAGGAATTCCATAACAGGCATCTATATAATATTCAGGGCTGTAATAAGATAAAACTTTCATTTTGCCTTTAAAGTAAATCGTGAATTCATAGGTGTAAGATTCATAAATATGATACTTCCTGGCACAAAAATTCGGAATATTCTTTTCATCCCTCAATTTGAGAAGATTGTTTTGCTCAAAAGTATTCCAGATCTGCTTGAGTGAAAGTACAGATAAACTTAATTCTTTGAGATAACCTTCAGTCCCGGAATAAAAATAGGATTTAAATTGTTCAGCCTTTGCGGAGAAAACGAAATAATCTGATTTACCTGCCTCCTCACCCGGAAAATATGTACGAAAAACCAGAACATAATCATTAGTGGAATTCAAAGTCCGCATAAATGGCAGAACTAAAGAATCATTATAATCCATACCATTTTCAATTCTCAACTGTTCCTGAGAAAAAGCTGAAGAAAAAAATACCTGAAAAAAAAGTGTAAAATGGACTAATAACAAAAGCATTTTATTTACTCGAAAAATCATTTGTATAATTCGCTTTAATTAAGATTATTCATAAAAATAGAAAATTGATAAAGAAAGGAGGTTTCGTAAGGATGATCAATTTTAAAAAAAATGAAGTATTCCTAGCCATATGATTCAATAATTAAGGTTTGCAAAGCAACTCATGCTATGGAGAAAGGTAATCTTTTCCTGATTTTTTCAAATGATTTTTAATGTTTATCAAACCGCGTAAAACAACAAATCGTAAACCTAAAGACCCCAAAAATAGGGCTTTTAGTATACAATGAGTGAACTATTGAAGATGATTCACCTCATTAGAACAAGGTTCAGTTAATTGAGTAGTTAGATTTAATCTAGCTTGATCTGGTATTACTTTGTAGAGATGAAATTAGGTGTATTGATGGAATTAGTTAAGCGACAATTCGTAATTGCTAATTCGTAATTCCTAATTCGTAATTCGTAACTAAAAACAATCTTATTCCTTGTATTCCGTTTTAAATCTTCTACGAAGTTCCGAAATGGAGGATTGAAGCCTTGATCGAATGATGCCAACAGTAACATTAAGCTCTTCGGCAGCCTGTACATGAGTATATCCTTTAAAATAAATTAAATCAAGTGTTGTGCGTTGATCTTCATTCAGAATAGTTGTCATATCCCTTACCCCAATCAATTCAGGATTATAAGATACCTGAAACTTCTTATCAATCTGTTGAGTTGATTCAATTAGATTTTCGCTAACCGTATAATTACGGTGATTAACACTTCTAAGATAATCTATGGAGATATTGCGTGCTAATCTGGCCATCCAGGTATATAATCTGCCCTTTCCGGGATCATAATGTTTAAATGATTTCCAGATTTTAATGAAGGTTTCCTGCAGCAGGTCCTGAGCAACCTCTTCTATGACTACGATTGTAGAAATAACCCTGTACAAGGAATCAGAATACATACGATAAAGAGCAGACATGGCACTTCCATCCATATTTTTCAAACCTTCAACCAGTTTATCTTCAGATAAACGAAGTTTTCGACCTTTTCCGATTCTACTTTTATTCGAATCGTCAAAATGCATATCCATTGCTATCATAATATCGCTACGATTAATAGTTAAAAATGGATGTCCAACATGAATTTCAGATGAATTTTAAAAAAAATTAAAAAAAGGAATTTTTGCTCTGCTTTCCATTTCAAGGGCCTTATTCCCTATTCCATATGCCCACATTTCCTGTTCACTATTTCCAATTTTTCGGAGATTTACCATGATAACCAAAAGTAATTCATAAAAAAAGGGTGTCCAAAATACTTGAACACCCTCTTTTGAACGGAAAAATTCTAATCTAACGCCTCTTAATTTCTACTCTTCGGTTAAATTGGCGGCCAGATTCAGTATCATTGGATGTCAGTGGCATGGACTCTCCAAAACCTTTTGTAATCAAATTATTGGCATTAATCCCAGCAGTTACCAGATAACTTTTGACCGCGGTGGCCCGATCAACAGATAGCGTCATATTTCTCTGTTCAGTACCTTCAGCTGAAGAATGCCCATTGAGGTTAAAACTCATGTTTGGAAATTTCTTCATCTCCCTTGCTATCCCATCAAGAACAGAATAAGAGGATGTTTTGAGGACTGAGGAGTTAAATTCAAACAATATGTTTTTATAATTGAATGTTGGCTCAGAGGCTACAATCTCGGGGCAACCACCATTGAGGGAAGAACCTGCCTTATTCGGACAATTATCCTTTGAATCAGGAATACCGTCACCATCTGTATCGGCCTCCACGTTGGCGGCAGCCTTTGGTGCATCCTGAACAATAGCAGGAACAGGTGCTGCTGGCGCCTGACTGATAATCTTTTTAGGTTTACAGGAAGAAAACAATACCATCGCTGCAACTATTGCAATGGAAAAAATCAAAAACGTGCTTTTAAAATTTCTCATTTCTATCGTCAATGTTTTATTGAATTATTGATATTAAATCTACTATTTACTTGCTTTTTAAACAAACTAAATAGCAATTAATTATCAGCAGGCAAATCATTGAATAAGCAGAAGAAAAGCCTGTTTTTAAAGCATTTATTTACTTTTTACAGTAATATTATCAGGATAAACCTGATATTTCGGATATGAAACGTCATTTTTGGCGTTGTGCTGGCCAAAAAACGGAACCCCTTCAGGGTCGGGACTGGCTATTGGGTTTTTCTATAAACATTCGACCACCTTCGGGGTCGTTTAATCTGTTATGTCAACTAACTTAAGAACTTGTTGAATGGACGATGATACTTCCAGTGTAGATTTTTCAATGACCTTGAAGTGGTCAAATGTTTATAGCATTAAATTAAAACGGAAATCCCGACCCTGAAAGGGTCGTATGTGATAGCCAAACCATTAAATTATCCCATCCATTGGAACAGGTTTTTCTATAAACATACCACCACCTTCGGGGTCGTCTAATCTGTAATGTCAACTAACTTAAGAACTGTTGAATGGACGATGATACTTCCAGTGTAGATTTTTCAATGACCCTGAAGGGGTCAAATGTT
>CAMBFY010000147.1 GCA_945865415.1 Sphingobacterium thalpophilum | reverse complement strand
AAATTCGGTTTCAAAACATATTTATCATAGAACCTGAAAATATGCTCCGTAGCTTCTTCGGCAGTATCTACCAAGCGATAGAGATTCAAATCATCTTCTTTGATATTATGTTCCTGTTCCAGCATATGGGTTTTTACCCAGTCCATCAGGCCCGACCAGTAATCTTTGCCGACCAATACGATGGGAAAACGAGCTACTTTTCCGGTTTGAATTAGGGTTAATGCCTCGAACAACTCATCCATGGTTCCAAATCCACCCGGAAGCACAATAAACCCCTGGGAATATTTCATGAACATAACCTTCCGAACGAAGAAATAATCAAAGTCAAGGTTTTTATCTCGGTCGATGTATTTATTATGAAACTGTTCGAAAGGCAAATCAATATTTAATCCAACTGATTTACCTCCGGCTTCAAAAGCGCCTTTATTTGCTGCCTCCATAATTCCTGGTCCACCACCTGATATCACCCCGTAGCCACGTTCTGTCAGCATTCTGGCACACTCTTCTGCCAGTTTAAAATATTTATTTTCTTGTGAAGTTCTTGCAGATCCGAAAATAGAGACACAGGGTCCGATTTTGGCCAGTTTTTCAAAGCCCTCCACAAACTCGGCCATGATTTTAAAGATCTGCCAGGAATCTGTGACTTTGATTTCCTGCCAGTTTTTATTATCAAATGCATGCCTTATTTTATCGTCATTACTCATAAATGAATTCAGTTCGGTTAAAATTGGGTTTTACCGGTGGATGGCTTGCTGATCAGAAGTAAACCAATAAAAGTAATTAGACCATTGATTACAATGAGTTCATTATCAAAGGTATATCCGGCCATTAAAGTTTTTGAATTGGCATTCAGAAAATAACAAATTGCCGGTGAAATTAAACAAATGAAAGGAACCAGCTTGTCCCTAACTCCTCTGTTTTTCATAAACAATCCGAAGCCATAAAGACCCAGTAATGGACCATAGGTATAGGATGCTACGGTGAATATTGCACTTACTACCGCCGCATTATTGACAGCATTGAAGAGTAGAATTACCGAAAACATCAGCAATGAAATGCCAATATGAACGCTATGTCTGGTTTTGATTGCTGCAGGAGAATTTAAATCCTCTCTTTTTGAGAATCCAAGGAAATCCACACAAAAAGAGGTAGTCAGGGCTGTTAAAGCAGAATCGGTAGTAGCAAATGTTGCAGCAGTTAATCCCAGCATAAAGACCACCGCAGGAATCATTGAGAGATGGTTAAATGCAATTTCAGGGAAGAGAAAATCGGTCCGGGGTTTACCGGTCACCTGATCAAGCGGTAATTCAATGCCATTTTTGCTAGCATAAATATAAAGTAACGCACCCACGCTCAGGAAGAATATATTGACAATCACAAAAACAGAAGTGAAGGTGAACATGTTTTTCTGAGCTTCCTTGATATTATTACAGCTTAAATTTTTCTGCATCATATCCTGATCCAGTCCGACCATCGCTATCGTTACAAAAATACCTCCAAGCAGTTGTTTACTGACATGAAACTTACTGGTCATGAAATCTTCATAGAAAAATACCTTCGAATAACCGCTGTTCTTTATGGTATCAAAAGCCTCTACCAAATTCAGGTTCAAACTATCGCAAATAAAATAAATAGTGAGTATTACGGATGAAACCAGAAACAAGGTTTGAAGGGTATCGGTTATGATAATTGTTTTTAATCCGCCTTTAAAGGTGTATGACCAGATTAATCCCAGGGATATGAGTACCGTAGCCCAGAAGGGTACACCATAAGAATCAAAAATAAAGCGCTGCAATACAATGACTACAAGGTACAAACGGAAAGAAGAACCTATTGTACGGCTTAATAGGAATATACTGGCGGCAGTTTTATAGCTGTAAAGACCCAAACGCTCTTCGATATAGGTATAAATCGAAGTCAGATTCATCCGGTAGTACAAGGGTAACAGTACAGTAGCGACAATGATGAACCCAATGGCATTTCCTAAAACGAATTGAAAATATTTGAATTCATTTCCGGCGGGGTTACCAACTTCACCCGGGACTGAGATAAAGGTTACCCCCGATAAGGCGGTACCAATCATTCCAAAGGCAACCAGATACCATTTTGAATTGCGGTTTGCAGTAAAAAAGGTTGAATTGTCTGATGACTTTTTTGAAGTAAAATAGGAGATACCCAAGAGCATCAAAAAGTATCCAATCAAAAAACTAAGTAAAATTCCTGGTGCCATACGATTATTGTAATTGATTATCCGTGCAAATTAATAATTAAGTTCTGAATATTTAGACAGGTAAGTGCGACTATTAAAAATGGAATGGGATTTAAGAATTTGATTTAGGGCGTTTAAACACGCTGTCCGCTGTATCTTTTTGGCCCCAAAAGCCAAAAAGGATGCCGCTGCCATCGTTAACGCAGCCAGTGCAGGCATTATACCAAGTGCAAAATAAATAAATTGGCCTGATTATGCAAAGCCTGTGCCTCCGATGAGTCATGTTCTTGGAGCGGATGTTGAAAAATTAGCTGCTTGGATGAACGCACAGAAATAAAAAATGGATTAAGAAGCACGTGGAAATTTCACGATCTTCTTATTTTCTTAAATGATAGGCCTTAGGTTTTGTGAAATTCCTTAAACCTACCTGCGAAAGCGTAGACCCAAATCCCGAATGACCGCGACCACTCCAAGGCAAAGCGGCACTCACTCGATCACAACAATTCCAATATCCAGATCCCGCATCTATTTGTGCTAAAATGGCCTCAGCTCTTTGTTGGTCTGCTGAATAAACTCCAGCTGTCAGTCCATAGGCCGTATCATTCATAACTTGAACTGCCTCCGCATCATTTTCAACCCGCATAATTCCAATGATAGGACCAAAACTTTCTTCTCGCATTACCGCCATTTCATTGCTTACATTTACAAGAACCGTAGGTTCAAAATAATTACCTTTTCGGTCTACACGCTTCCCTCCAACTAAAACCTGAGCGCCTTTTGAAAGCGCATCTGCGACTTGAGATTCGAGAATTTCCAATTGGGCCCTGCGACTTAACACGGTAATATAGACGCCATCTTCCGTAGGCGAACCCATTTTCCACGAACGTACTTCCGCCACAAAAGCCTCCACAAATGCCTCATAGATTCCGGATTGTACATAAATACGCTCCACGGAACAGCAACTTTGCCCATTGTTATAAAAGGCGCCATCCGCAATTCCAGCCGCCGCACCTGCCACATCCACGACATCATTAGCCACATACACAGGATCTTTCCCACCTAATTCCAAGATGCATGGAACCATTTTTTTAGACACATGCTCGTAAATCTTTTGTCCCGTTTGATAAGATCCCGTAAAATAATATCCGTTAAAAGGCATGTCTAATAAAGCCTTGCCTATATCTCCCTTCCCAATGGCCACTTGGAATACATCATCCGGCACGCCAGCCTCCACTAAATATTTGCCTATCTGAAGCCCCGTTAATGTGGCATACTCAGAGGGTTTGTACATAACTGCATTTCCAGCCAGTAAGGCGGGCACAAAAATATTGACGCCGACATTATAGGGATAATTCCAAGCCGAGATATTGCATATAATTCCCAAGGGTTCGTGGACAATTTTTTCTGTCATTTGGTCGGAAACTGACATGATCTCCTCAGACAAATATTGGGTTGCATGTTGCGCTAACCATAAGGCCTTTCCACCCGCCCCATTAATTTCATTTCGGCTTTGCTGCAAGGGCTTACCCATTTCAGACGTCAAAATAGCCGCTAATTCTTCAATATTTTCTTTAAGGAGAGACACAAATTTCTCCAAAATTTCCGCACGTTGTTGTAGTGGAACGGCCGACCATTGCTTCGCTGATTTTTGCAATCTTTCAAATTTCAAAGCTAAAAAGGCCTGGTTATCTTCTTGGATTGTGGCAATAATTTCTTCTGTGGCGGGATTGATAATGTTCATACATTAATTTTTAAGCATGGCGTCAATAAAAGCGCTGCGTATATTTTGTGAAAAAGCTAGCTTGGATGAGGGAATTTGCATGCGCTCAGGATGCCACTGAACGGCCAATAAAAACGGTTTCTTTGCATCTTTATATTCAATGGCCTCCACGACCCCATCTTCCGAAAAAGCTGAAACTTTAAGTTCATCTGCGATTTGGTCTAATCCTTGGTGATGAGCCGAGTTGACAAATCCTTGTTGGACCCCAGCAATTTGTGCCAATAGCGTTCCGGCTCGCACCTCGATTTTATGTTCTTTATCTCCATCAGGTCCTTTGCGATGATTTTCAAAACCGTTTTCCTGAAGGTCTTGAATCAAATTTCCACCCAAAGCTATGTTGACCAATTGGAGCCCGCGGCAAATAGCTAAAACGGGTTTATTTTGTTGGCGTGCAAATTCGAAAACCTGCATTTCAAAAAGATCTCTCGACTCATTAAACACTGTGGTATTCGGGTAATCTACTCGCGTATTTTGGTAAAAAGCCGGATGGACATCAATGCCCCCGGTCAATACAAAACCATCGCAAGAATCAAAATCCTGTGTATTTTTTTGTTCATAAGAAAGCAATACAACCTCTACACCCTCGCCATAAATCCAATTTGGATAATTTTTAAAATTGGTATCAGAGGTGGTAATCCCAATTCGTTTCATATCCTATAATGCCTCTGCATACAAAGCTCTGAAATCTGCTTGGGACACGGGCTTGGGGTTATTCGGATGTGCAAAATCTGCGAAAGCCAATGCTGCCAAAGTATCTAAATGTTCCTCTTTCACCTGAATTTCTCTTAGTCGATGAGGAATACCAACCTGTGAATTCAAATCAAAAAGATATTGAACCACAGACTCACCTGTTTCCGACTTCAATCCTAATGCTTGCGCCATCCGAGTAAAACGATTCTCAAATCCAGCGATGTTAAATCGCATGCCATAAGGGATATTGACCGCATTGGCTAAGCCATGGTGCGTGTCCAATAAAGAGGAAAGCGGATGAGCTAAAGAATGAACTACGCCTAAGCCCTTTTGGAAAGCGATTGCGCCCATCATAGAGGCCAACAACATTTTGGACCTGGCGTTTAAATCCGGCTGACGTACGGCGTCCACTAAAGAATCAGCCACTAAACGCATTCCTTCTAAGGCGATTCCATCACACATAGGATGGTAATTTTTGGCCAAATAGGCTTCCATATTATGGGTCAAAGCATCCATTCCGGTGGCTGCAGTAACAAATGCAGGTAATTCCATGGTCAAGAGCGGATCTGCAAAAACAATTTTCGCCAATAGCTTCGGGGAAAATAAAATCTTTTTTTGATGTGTTTCATCATCCGCAATAATTGCCGACCTTCCTACTTCACTTCCCGTTCCAGAGGTTGTCGGAATCGTGATAAAATGGGGTACTTCGTTTGTCACAAATACATCTCCACCTATCAAATCATCATAGACAAATAAATCCTCCCGATGGTTTACTTGGAGTACAATCGCCCGGGCAACATCCAAAGCCGCACCACCCCCAATTCCGATCAAACAATCGCGATGTGTAGTATCCCAAACAGCTGTTCCGGCGTACACATCCGACTTAACCGGATTTTTATGTATAGCAGAAAAGACTTCCACCGAAGTTCCAGCAGCCCGTAAATCGGCACAAATGTTTTTGAAAAAGGAAAGTTCCGCAATTACCGGATCGGTGACGATCAACGGTTTTGAGAAACCCTGATTTTTTAAATAGGGTGCTAATTCTTTTACGGCACCTGCCCCAAACCGAATGATGGTTGGAAAATTAAATTGTCTTACTTGATTAAAATCCATCTTAAATTATTTCAAAATACCTTCTTTTTTCCCAATCACTCACTACTCGGCCATACTGCTGCCATTCCCATTCCCTTGAAGCCACAAAATGCTTTACAAAATCTTTCCCAAATAATTCTTCGGCAATCGGCGATAGCTTCATAGCCTCTGTTGCCTTCTGCAAATTACCCGGTAAACGACCATGCGATTCATCGGCATAGCCATTTCCTACTGTGGGTTCCTGCAAGACTAATTGATGTTGGATGCCATATAAGCCACTAGCCAAACAAGCTGCCATCGCTAAAAATGGGTTTACGTCTGAGCCCACGACCCGAGTTTCTAGTCGGGTTGCTTTTTTACTCCCTGGCAACGCGCGCACAGCCACAGTTCGGTTATCCACAGCCCACGTCAAAGTGGTGGGAGCCCAAGCACCTTCCACTAATCGCTTATAGGAATTGATGGTGGGGGCTAGCATAGGCAAGATAAAAGGTAGGCAGTGTAATTGGCCTGCCAAATAATGTCGCATCATTTGACTCATTCCCTGCTCGGCCTTTTCGTCATAAAACAAATTTTTGGCCGCATCTTTATCCCAAAGACTCTGATGTACGTGACCACTGCAACCCGGCAAATTCTCATCCCATTTAGCCATAAAAGTGGCCATGATCCCCTGCTTGTAGGCCAACTCCTTCACGGAAGACTTAAATAAAACAGCGCGATCAGCCGCTTCCAAGATACCCGAATAAGCAATCGCAGCTTCATAAACTCCAGGACCCGTTTCGGTATGTAAACCTTCCAAAGGTATCCCAAAAGAGCTTAAATCTGAAAATAAGGAGTTGAAAAAATCGTTACGTAAAGTACTTCTTAAAATGGAATACCCAAACATTCCTGGGCTCAATGGCTTTAGGTTTTGGAAATTTTTATCGTTGACAGAAGCAGGTGTTTCTTCAAAATTAAACCACTCAAACTCTTGACTAAAAAATGGGGTAAATCCCGATTTTTGCGCTTGGCCAATCACCTTTTTCAATAGACTTCGAGGACAAACAGCCGCGCTATCCTTTGGCGAATCAATTAATTCACAAAGAAAAAATGGAACATTATTTTCCCAAGGAATCATTCTAAAGGAAGATAAATCGATGCGGGCTGGTGCGTCTGGATAGCCAGAATGCCAACCGGTATACTGGGAATTTTGGTAAGCCACGTCCGCCATGTCCCAACCAAAAACCACGTTGCAAAATCCCATTTCTGATTGAACCACAGACAAAAACTTTTCGGTGCTGATGTATTTTCCACGTAGGACTCCGTCAATATCGACGATAGCCAATTTAACTCGTTGGTCTGGATGCTCCCGCACATAATCAAGAATTTGATTTTCAGTCATCATAAAACAGGTTTTTTTGGAACAAACAATTTAAACAGAAGGAAGCAAATTAGGATGATCCCTGCGTAAATAAAAAACAAATTTAAGTTATTATAAGCGATTAAAAAGAAGGATCCACCAGAG
>CAMBFY010000146.1 GCA_945865415.1 Sphingobacterium thalpophilum | reverse complement strand
ACCGCCATCACTGCTCCAGTTCCATAACCTGCCAATACATAATCAGCAATCCAGATTGGAACGGGCTCATTCGTTATCGGATGTTTCGCATAGCTCCCAGTAAAAGCGCCGGATACAGTTTTTGTATCGGCCATACGGTCAAGCTCGGTTTTCTTTTTAGTCTGATCGATATAATTTGAAATCTCTTGTTTCTGTTCAACAGTGGTTAATCCTTCCACATATTCATGTTCAGGAGCAAGGACGAGAAAAGTTGCTCCATAAATGGTGTCAACACGGGTTGTGAAGACTTCTATGTAAGGCGCCTCACCCCGAACCTCTCCAAAGGAGAGGGAGCCTGAACCACCTAAGATTCGTTCAGGCAGTGTACTTAGTTTCTCTTTTATAATTTTACTAACTCCTACTGGGTCAGCAATTACTTGTTCATTTGAAAACCGAATTACTTGAAAACCAAGATTATTCAAAGCTTCAGTTCTTAATTCATCTTGGTCTTTAATCCCAAAATGATAATCACCATCTACCTCAATTATCAGACCTTTTTTCAAACAAATGAAGTCTGCAATGTAGGTTCCAATAGCGTGTTGCCTCCTGATTTTATGACCGGTTGCACCGTTTCTAAGGTGTTGCCACAAGATATCCTCAGCTTCAGTTAAATCTTTTCGATTCCTCCTTGAGTGTTCTTTCAGAATATCCCATATAGCAGGTTCAGCAGTCATATAACCTAGCTTTTCTCCATCAAGCTCTCCCCTCTCCTCTGGAGGGGGGCCGGGGGTGAGGCCAAACCTAACCAAAGCACCCACACTCTTTCCAATCCAGTTCCTTTGCATCTCTTTTAAAGGATCCGGCCAGTCAATTCCATCCAGGCCCTGAAGCATGCGATCAGCGTAAGCAGTAATACGCATACTCCACTGCATCATTTTCTTTTGCTCAACAGGGTGTCCACCACGCTCAGAATAACCATCCTTGACCTCATCATTAGCCAAAACAGTCCCTAATGCAGGACACCAGTTTACAGTACTTTCACGTAGATAGGTCAGTCTGTATTTGAGCAACTCTGATTGCTTTTCAGAATCAGGTAATCTGTTCCATTCTTCAGCAGAAAAACTGCGGACATCGTCATCACACACTGCCTTTAAACCAGTACTGCCTGAATTTTCAAATTTGCGGATCAATGCATCAATGTTTTCTGCCTTATCACTTTCAAGGTTATACCAGGAATTAAAAAGCTGCATAAAAATCCACTGAGTCCACTTATAATAGTCCGGGTCGCTGGTACGAACCTCACGACTCCAGTCAAATGAAAAACCCAGATTATCCAATTGTTCGCGATAGCGATTTATGTTCGTTTCTGTTGTAATTGCAGGATGTTGGCCTGTTTGAATCGCATATTGCTCTGCTGGTAGTCCAAACGAATCATATCCCATCGGGTGCAATACGTTAAATCCTTTTAAACGCTTATACCTGGCAAAGATATCAGAGGCTATATATCCAAGTGGATGTCCAACATGCAATCCTGCGCCAGATGGGTACGGAAACATGTCCAAAACATAATATTTTGGTTTTGCAGAACTGTTTTCGACTTTAAAAGTCTGATTGTCGGCCCAAAATTTTTGCCACCTCTTCTCTATATCTCTGAATTGATAATCCATTGTAAAACTGATTAGCTGCAAAAATACTAAAATCTGCGATTTTTTGAATCAGAAGCTGTCTTTAAAACCTCAATTAACCCTCATTAAAGCACGAAGATAAAATTTTAACAAAGTTTAACTTTAAATCCGGGCATTTCAACGCTTAAAATTTAGGTTTATGAACTGAATTCTTTATTTTCGCAACATATCATCTCAGACATGGAGGAATTTGAAAAAAGTGCATCACACGGAAAAACCAAAACAATTTACGTTTCTACTGTGATCAGTATTGCCTTAGTTCTTTTAATGACAGGATTACTTGGCCTGATTCTGGTCCATGCAAAAAACCTTTCAATTTACGTCAAAGAGAATATTGTCCTTAATATTATCGTTAATGATGGTGCCAAAGAAGTGGATATTAACACGTTACAAAAACAACTGGATGCAAATCCTTACGTTTTAAAAACACAATATGTGAGCAAAGAACTTGCGGCCAGAAATTTAACAAAAGATCTTGGTGAGGACTTTGTTGACTTTCTTGGCTATAATCCACTATTATCTTCTATTGATCTCTACATGAAGGCCGATTATGCCAATAATGAAAGTATAGAAGCCTTCACTTCTCAATTAAGTAAAAACCCATTGGTAAAAGAGGTGATCTATCAAAAGTCGCTCATTGACATGGTAAACCAGAATATCAGGGGAATTGGTCTTGTCATTCTTGCCTTTGCAACAATTCTAATGATTATAGCTGTCGCATTAATCAATAATACCATACGCCTGGCTATCTATTCACAGCGATTCCTGATCAAAAGCATGCAATTGGTTGGAGCAACACAGAACTTTATCCGTAAGCCATTTTTAGCTTATGGTATCCTTCATGGTTTATTTGCCGGACTAATTGCTGTGATCCTTTTATTGCTTACACTGTATTTGGCGCAACAACAAATTCCGGAGATGATTATCCTGCGTAACTGGTTTGAATTCGGAATAGTATTTCTGGCTGTTATTGGGATTGGTATTTTAATTTCGGGACTGAGTACGTACTTTGCAGTCAGCAAGTTTCTTCGTTTAAAAATTTACGACCTTTATAAATAATGGCACAAAAAACCAACCCTATTAAAGAAAGCCCTCAGGAAGGTTTCGTTTTCGGTAAAAACAATTATAGATTGATGATAATCAGTATCGTTGTGGTTGTTTTTGGCTTCATGCTTATGATCGGTGACACCAACATCTACGAGTTCAGGAAGATTGTACTTGCCCCAATTGTAGTTTTATTTGGATTTGCCATTGGCTTTGTTGCTATTTTAAGAAAATAATGACTCTTTATCAGGCTATTCTTCTGGCTGTCATTGAAGGGCTCACTGAGTATTTACCCGTTTCTTCAACAGGTCACATGATTCTTGGATCTTCACTCATGGGAATTCAATCGGATAACTTTGTGAAGTTATTTACTGTTGCAATTCAACTCGGAGCGATCCTTTCAGTTATTGCACTCTATTTCAAACGATTTTTCCAAACCATTGGATTTTATTTTAAGCTCCTGGTAGCATTTCTTCCTGCTGTATTCTTCGGCTTATTATTTAGTGAGAAGATCGATCAGTTATTGGAAAGTCCGCTTGTTGTGGCTATTTCTTTACTTGTTGGCGGACTAATTCTTCTTTTTGTCGATCAATGGTTTAATAACGGGGATATCAACAACACGGATGATATTACTTATGGAACTGCATTCAAAATCGGATTATTTCAATGTATTTCCATGATTCCCGGAGTTTCGAGATCGGCTTCTACAATTGTCGGTGGCATGTCACAAAAGCTTTCCAGAAAAACTGCTGCAGAGTTTTCCTTCTTTCTGGCAGTGCCAACAATGTTTGGTGCAACTGCCAAGAAGCTTTTTGATTTTTACCAGGATGGATTTGTAATCAGCCAGGAACAGTTGAATTTATTGATTATTGGAAATGTGGTTGCTTTTATAGTTGCCATGCTTGCCATCCGATATTTCATCACTTTCCTGCAAATCAGAGGATTCAAGATTTTCGGCTGGTACCGCATCATTGTTGGAGGAATTATTCTTGTCCTGTTGCTTTCAGGCTATGATCTTCAGGTGATCTGATGGGCGAAAAAACAGAAAAAGTATTCTCTGAATTTAATTTTACCGAAGGTGAATTACTGCTCATCAACAAGCCCTATAAATGGACCAGTTTTGATGTGGTAGGAAAAATCCGAAATGCATTTAAACCAATAAAGCTTAAAGTAGGTCATGCCGGCACTCTAGATCCTCTTGCTACCGGATTGCTGATCATCTGCACAGGCAAGATGACTAAAAAAATTGATGAATTTCAAGCTCAGCAGAAAGAATATACCGGAACAATGATACTCGGAGCAAACACTCCTTCTTATGACCTTGAAACTGAAATTGACGAGGTATTTGATATTAAACAGCTTGATGAAGAAAATATCAGGGCTAATACCAAACAATTTACAGGCGATATCGATCAATATCCTCCTCCACATTCGGCAATTAAAATGGATGGGGAACGACTTTATATGAAAGCACGAAGAGGGGAAACCATAGCATTAAAAACACGAAAAGTGAGCATCAGCCAATTTGAAATTACCAGAATTGAACTTCCGGAAGTTGATTTCAAGGTAGTCTGCAGTAAAGGTACTTACATTAGGTCTCTGGTGCATGATTTTGGAAGAACCCTGAATAATGCTGCACACCTGCAGGCTCTTCGAAGAACTAAAAGCGGAGATTATGATATCGAAAATGCCTTTGAAGTGATGGAACTGGTTAATCACATCAGGCAACTTAAGGAACTGGGTGAATTAAAATAATAATTTTCTTAGTTTTGCCCTCTCTATTAAAAGATGAAGATTTACAATCACATTGACGAGTTCAAAAAAATCCATAATGCTGTTGTTACTATAGGGACTTTTGACGGGGTTCATATCGGACATCAGAAAATAATTAGCCGTTTACAGGAAGTTGCAAAAAAGAAAAAAGGAGAAACTGTTATTCTAACTTTTTTTCCTCATCCACGAATGATCCTTCATCCTGATGATCTGAACATCAAGCTGATCAGTTCAATGAATGAAAAAGCTGATAAACTTGCTGCACTTGGCATAGATCATCTAATAATCACACCCTTCACCAGGGATTTTTCCAACCTTTCACCAGAGGATTATATCAAAGAAATATTAGTTGATAAGATTGGTACCCGCCATATTATTATTGGCTATGATCACCGTTTCGGGAAAGATCGTAAAGGCGGACTGACAGAATTACAAAACTTTGCCTCAGATTTTGAGTTTGATGTTGAGGAAATTCCTGAACAGGATATCAATGATGTTACAGTAAGTTCAACTAAAATCAGAAATGCTATTTTAAGTGGCGATGTTGAAACTGCCGCTGAATTTCTTGGATATACCTTCCAATTGAGTGGAAAGGTAATTAAAGGTGATCAGCTTGGCCGTGTACTTGGATTTCCAACTGCAAATTTATTTATTGAAGAAAACTACAAACTCGTTCCTTCGGACGGCATTTATGCGGTGAGCGTAGAAATGAAGGCTATTGATTCGGATTCAAAATCTGCTTTTGGAATGGCCTATATTGGCCATCGTCCCACAATCAATGGAATGAGCCGCAATATCGAAGTAAACATTTTTGACTTCAATGAAGATATTTACGGTCAAACCATACGGGTTAATTTTTTGGATTACCTGCGTGGAGATGAAAAATTCAAATCTCTTGAAGATCTCAAAATACAACTTGAAAAGGATGAGCAAGCAGCCCGAAAAATCCTTCTGAGACCAGAAAAATAGTTCTAACCTGTGAAAAAATATTTTGGGGAAATTAAATCTTGATAAGCAAGAAGCTGAATTTCTGGAGAAGACCATACGGCACTGGGAGACAGAAGCTATAGTTGATAAAGAAACTTCTCAAAAATTACAATCCTCCTTTGAGGTGAAGGGATTCGACTGGCGCCGACTTGCTCAATATTCTTTTTGGGTTGCTCTGGCCAGTGGGATGGTTGCCATTGCTTCACTGATTATTGATGATACAGTGCTTCATTGGCTCGAAAAACTCTATGATACTCCGGATATCATGATCAGTATTATTTCTGCCTTCATTGCAACCATTCTTTATTTCGAAGGAAATAAACGAAAAAAGAAATATCCTGAACGTGTATTCAGTAATGAATCGATCATCTTATTTGGAATCTTATTAACGGCCAGTTCAATAGCATTTTTAGGTAAAACTTTTGATAATGGTGAAGGCCACTTCTCCATATTATTTCTTTTATCCGTTCTTGTTTATGCTGCCCTTGCCTGGAAATTCAATTCACAATTGATCTGGGCATTTGCAATGGTATCATTGGGAAGTTGGTTTGGTACTGAAACCGGATACCAAACCGACTGGAGTTATTATTTCCTTGGGATGAATTATCCGCTTCGATTTGTATTTTTCGGGCTTTCATTGGTACTACTAAGCTTTTTGATTTTACGATTTAAAATACTGAACATCTTTGGGGAGTTAACCTACATCATCGGCCTACTTTACCTTTTTGTGTCACTTTGGCTACTATCTATATTTGGAAATTTCGGGAGTCTGGAGGATTGGTTACAAATAAAACAGATTGAACTGTTTTACTGGGGGATTTTTTCTTTGCTATTTTCCATTGCATTTACAATCTATGGGATTCGTTCTAAGGACCAAATCGCACGCGAATTTGGAATCATCTTCTTGTTAATCAATCTATACAGTCGCTACTTCGAATACTTATGGGATGTTACTGATAAGACAATATTCTTCGGAATAATAGCACTCTCGTTTTGGCTTATCGGTAGAAAAGCAGAAAAAATCTGGAACCTGGAATTTTTAAAGAAATAAAAAAGGCTGCCACCGGGAGGAGACAGCCTTCAACAGAAATATATTTGGTTATGCTTGCTTTGCGAATTGAATGTTAATCTGCAGTTTGATATCATCACCAACCACAATTGCGCCTGCTTCAGTAATACCATCCCATGTTAATCCAAACTCTTTACGACTAATCTTTCCTGAAACTTCAAAACCTGCCTTATCATTTCCGTAGAAATCAGTTGCTCTTCCGCCAAATTCTACACCTAATTGTACTGGTTTGCTTACATTTTTAATAGTAAGATCTCCCGCCAATTCATAATCATCACCAACCTTTTTGAATGAAGTTGACTTGAATGAAATTTTCGGAAATTGGGCTGCATCAAAAAAATCTGCTGATTTAAGGTGGCCATCACGCTGCTCCTGATTGGTATCGATACTTTCTACATCCAACGAAAATTCAATTGATGCGTTCTGAAAATCATCACTGTCTGATTCCATACTGCCTGCAAAAGAGTTGAAAGTACCCGTAACTGTAGAAATTACAAGATGCTTTACTTTGAAATGCACTTCTGAGTGCGCTTGATCTATGATCCAGTTTGTTTTTGCTACTGCTTCCATATTTTGTTTTTTAGTTTTTCTTCGCTTGTTTAGTAAAATTAAAATATTATGTGTTTAAACATGTAATTTAAAAGTCATAAGATGGTTGACAATTGACAGTGGAGAATTGGAAATAGGAGAAGAAAGAAGAAATTCATTCTCAAGTTAAAATTCAATTAACAAATCAACTCATCGACAAATCAATTTGCAAATTTGCTAATTCCCTAATCACTAGTGTCCGGTTAAAATAAAATTTCAGATAAAATGGCCATT
>CAMBFY010000145.1 GCA_945865415.1 Sphingobacterium thalpophilum | reverse complement strand
CATGGATAAAATTAGTTCGTGCTGACGGTGATACATACCTGATTGATTATGAATTGAATGGAAAAAATATTCAGGACAGGATTAGCCTTAAAGGAGATGAAATCAGTCTTATTTCGGGTGCCGGTTGGAACTATGCAAAGGGGAGGGCAAGCTCAGGAACAGTAAGAGGAATCGAAAACTCAGGTGGAAAACATAATCTTGAATTAGATTCTTCTCAAGCAGATGTTTCATATGTTCGTTTAGATTTTCCTGATAATTCAAGTTTGTATTTTCCAGCCAAAAATATTTCGGGAAATATTATTCAATTAGATAATGATCCGGGTTTTTCAATGGAAAAAGGTGGAAAAACTCGTTTTTATACTTTTCCGCACAACGAATATTCAGAACCGGTATGTTATACCGTTTTTAGTAAATCTATTCAATAATTTTTTTCGTAAATAGTTTTTTACTTAGATATCTTCACAAAACAGTTAATGCTTAACAATAGAAGTAAAGAAATAAAATTTGGATATCTAGATTTTACATCTGATTTTCGGGTACGTAACCGTAGTGTAAATTTATCGGTACCCTGAAGGATATTTTTAATTAATACGTACTCTTGTAAAAGGAATGTACTATTCAGTAGATAAATCAGAATATTAAACTAAATATTACTTAAAATAACAACCTTGCTGAATTTGCTAAGGCAATAGGAGGCAAATAATTACCGAATCATTAATAATCAAGCAGGGAATGAAGACTAATTTCAATGGCCGTAAAGCCATATTTTTATTACCATTAATTTTATTTGCAGGAAACAGCATGGCTCAGCGTTATCCAGGACCATTAAGTCCGGAGGAGTCAATGAAAAAGCTTAATGTAGCAAAAGGCTATAAAGTCTCTTTATTTGCATCAGAGCCTCATGTTTTTGACCCTGTATCGCTAGAATTTGACGAGCAGGGGAATGCTTATGTGATAGAAATGCCTGATTATCCTTATGAGGTTGAACCCGGCAAGGGTTATGGACGTATCCGTATACTGAAAGATACTGATGGTGATGGTAAAATTGATCAGTCGATCATATTTGCTGAAAATGTAACCGAAGCAACCAGTATGCTGCCATGGAAAGGTGGACTTATCGTGACTGCTGCTCCCAATATTCTTTACCTGAAGGATACCAATGGGGATGGCATATCAGATACCAGAGAAATTTTGTTCTCAGGATTTTTTCAGAATAACTCCGAGGCTCAGGTTACCAGTTTGAAATTGGGAATCGATAACTGGATTTACGCAAATAATCGTGGTCAGAGTGGTAAAGTAGTTTTCAGTAGGACATCGGATGCCAAACCGGTTGAAGTCAGGGGTGCAGACTTTCGCTTCAGACTTGATCGCGATGTATTTGAGCTTGAGACTGGCCCGGGACAGTTTGGACAAACTATTAACGACTGGGGACATCGGTTTTTTACTGAAAACTCAATTCATTTGCAACAGGCAGTTATTCCATGGAGGTATACCCACAGGCATGCATACATGCCAAGCACTAAGTTTAACACATCAATTACCGATCATGAAGAAATTATGTTTCAGGAAATCCCTCCCGCATATTGGAGATCAGAACGAAGTGCGCGTAGAAACAGAGTATTCAAAGAAACAAATCTTAATCGAATAGAATGGGTAGAGGATCACTTTTCCGGTGCCGCCGGAGGTACCATTTATAATGGTGATGCCCTGCCACAGGAATTGTATGGCAACATTTTTACAACAGATGTTTCCGGTAGTTTGATCCACAGAGATGTTTTAAGTCCAAGTGAAATAAGTCCGGTTTTGGTTGCAAAACGTGCCGAATCTGAAAAGAACAGAGAATTTATCTATTCAACTGATACCTGGTTCCGACCTGTAACATTTTCTGTTGGCCCTGATGGATACTTGTATATATTGGATTATTACAGACAGCATATCGAAACACCAGTTTCAATTCCTGATGACCTTAAAGCTGAAATGGATTTTATGGCGGGTAGTGATATGGGCAGAATTTATCGTCTTCTACCTGAAAATGGTATTTACAAGGGAGTAAAAGTAGATTTGAAGAATGCAAGCGGACTTCAATTGGTCGATTATTTATCGCACAAGAACGGATGGTATCGCAGTAGCGCCCAGCGTCTGTTGCTTGAACGTCAGGATAAAACAGTAGTTCAAGATGTGATTTCATTGTTTTTAAATAGTCCGGATGCAATAACAAGACTACACGCACTTTACGTGCTTGAAGGTTTGAATGCACTTACTGAAAAGATCGTTAAAAAGTCTCTACTGGATGCTGAACCTGGTGTTCGTGAAAATGGTATTATACTTGCTGAAAGATATCCAAAAACAACTAAACTGTTAATTCCAATGGTTAATGACCCATCTAAACGTGTTGCTTTACAAGCAGCACTCAGTCTGGGACAGTTTAATGGAAAGAAAGTGGTTGAAACTTTGGCTGAAGTGATTAGAAAATATGGACAGAATGATTGGTTCAGGAATGCAGTTATAAGCTCTGTAGCCGGTTCGTCAGTTGAAATTTTAAATTCACTAGTACAGGATAATACCTTCTTCAGCAATCAAGAAAGCTGGAAACTTAGTTTTATGCAGGATTTGTCAAATATTATTGGTGCCAGATACAATAAGGAACAGTTCTCAGCGTATTTGAATACGCTGTCGTCTGGGGCATTATCTGCAGCAGATGTGCAGCAAGCTGCCTTAAAGGGGCTTAAAGCAGGATTAAATAAAAATGAGTCTACAAAAGAGCTTGCAGCAAAGTTAAATCCGGGGACAATAGAAGGAGTGAAAGAAGGGTTTCAAAAACTAAGAAAAAATTAAAATACTCTGATAAAGAAGTTGACGGGTAGAAATTAGAAAGATGGAAGAGCAAAAATATTCAAGAAGAAAATTCATTGGTAAGTATGTACTTGCCGGATCAGTTGCATTTGGATCAGGACTATTGATTGCCGGTAATACAGCCAGAAGTATGGCTAATGAAGGGGACTCAAAAAAACCTTCTAAAAACCCACAGCCATTACAAAAAAATCCTTGTGATGATCTTACCGGGGTTAGTACTGATGAAGTTGCAAAGCGAAAAAAGCTTGCTTATGTAAACAAAACACCAATTCCGGATAGTCATTGCAGTAATTGCGCACTTTACCTGCCGCCTGCTAAGGATAAACCTTGTGGTGCTTGTATGTTGTTTAAAGGTCCGGTTCGTGCTGAAGGGTATTGTGCTTACTGGGCGCCGGTTAGTAATTAGGGGAGTATTGATCTTCAGGTATCAAGAAAAATTATGTATCGTTGAATAATGATGGATTGGAATAATGAACTAAGAATATTGGCTATTACCTGTTCAGCAGGATACCTCAGACAACAGACCTCAGACAACCAATAATAGACAACTAAGTATGAAATCGCTGATCTGCATTTTTTTCTTATCGCTAGGTTTTTCCGGCTTTGCTCAGAAAGGGCAACAAATTCAATATTTAGGATCTGCGAATTTTTCGGGAGCTACGGATGCAGTAATTGTTGATGATATACCCCTTGTTCATACTACTCAATTTTTGCCTTTCGATAAATCTGGTAATATTGTTGGAACTGGTGATATCAATACGCAAATCAATCAGGTTTTTTTTAATATTTCATCTTCTTTGAAACAAGCTGGCTCAAAAATAGATCAGATTGTTAAACTTAATATCTATATCAGGAACTCAAGCCTGATTCCCGCAGTTCAGGAACAGATCAATAAGCGCTTTAAGTCAGGTAAGCGTCCTGCCCTAAGTTTCGTTGCCGGGGATCTTTCTCATCCTGCTGCATTAATTTCAATGGATGCCATTGCAGTTTCAGCTATAATCAATACGATAGGTGTTAATTATCTGATGCCAAAGAATTTAACCTCGGCTTCGGATGTTGTCCAATCTGCAATTTTACCCGCTGGTCCGGTTGTTTATGTTTCAGGTCAGGCGGTTATAGGTGAACTTGCAGAAGCAACACGCGGGACATTGGAGCAGCTACAAGCTACACTTGTCTCACTGGGATTGGAGAAAAAGGATATTGTTCAGATCAAATCTTTCATCAGACCAATGTCTAACCTGAAAGTAGTAGAGAAGGAGTTTGCTAAGTTCTTTAAAGGAAATACTATTCCACCAATGGTTAATGTTGAATGGACGAGTAAAGATCCGGTAATTGAAATAGAGCTGATTGCTTCATCTCCAAATATAGGACCTCAACCAGCTCAACAGCTTGATTTTATAACTCCTGCTGGAATGAAAGCTTCACCCGTTTACTGTAAGGTTACCCGGATTAATTATGGTCAAAAGATCTATATATCAGGATTATACGGAAAAGTTTCCGGAAATGCTGATTCTGAATTGGCATCTATCTTCAATCTAATGGGTGTCATTTTAAAAAACACCGGTAGTGATTTTAGACATCTTGTTAAAGCAACCTATTATGTTAGTAATGATGTTCACAGTGCTAAATTAAATGAAATTCGTCCTAAATATTATGACCCGCTTCGTCCGCCGGCTGCATCAAAAGCTATGGTTAAAGACGTTGGAAAGCCTGAGGCGGGAATTTCTATTGATATGATTGGGGTTGTGATTAGGTAGATAAATTCTATTTTGGCTTACATTTATCTTGATAATTCTACCTGTAATCTATTGTTTTAATAAAATAGTTTATATATTCGGGTACGTAAACGTAAGTATATATAAAATTTTTATAATAGCAGACTCTTATTAAGTAGAAGGGTTCTCTCTCCATATTATGTAGACTACTCTTTTAACCTGAACATTAATTAAAGCTCAAACCTTAGACCAAGGCCAATATTTGAACAGAAAAAAAATAGCCATGAAAAATAAAAAAACTGATTCATCGAGACGCAAGTTTTTAAAACAGAGCTCTGTGGCTGGGGTAGGGGCTGTGCTGACGATGGGTATGACACCTTCCCTGCTTGCAGGAAATTTAAACGGTACTGCAAGTCCAGCGATTTTAGGCGGTCCTTCAGCATGGGATAAGTCCAAATGGGTCAAATGGCCTATCTGGATACCTGAAACAGATGAGAAGCGTGTTCTTGAAGTTCTCAGAAGCGGAATTTGGTCGCGGGCAGGAGTGGTCAATGAGTTTGAAGCTGCATGGGCGAATGTCAACGGGGCTAAACGTTGTTTGGTTGTAAATAATGGAACCAATGCTTTGATCATTGCAATGAACCAATTGGATATTAAAGTGGGTGATGAAGTGCTTGTTCCGCCTTATACCTTTATATCAACGGTGCAGGCTATTCTTATGAATGGTGCAATGCCGGTGTTTGTGGATATCGATCCTGAAACATATCAGATCGATCCAGCAAAAATTGAAGCAAAAATAACACCACGTACAAAAGCTATTTTGCCTGTACATATTTTAGGAATGCCCGCAGATATGCCAAGAATAATGGAAATTGCAAAAAAGCATAATCTGTTTGTGATTGAAGATGCCTGTCAGGCTCCATTGACTGAAGTGAACAATCAAAAAGTTGGCACGATTGGCAATGCGGGTTGTTTTAGCTTTCAAAACTCAAAAAACATACCGATTGGTGAAGGAGGAGCAATTCTGAGTAATGATGTATCTTTTATGGACCGTTGTGTTTCTTTTCAGAATCTCGGACTGCCTTTTGGTACCGCGGTAGGAACATTCAATGCAGGAAGTATAAGGATGGGTACTAAGGTTCGTATTACTGAATATCAGGCAGCAATTGGTTTGGCGCAGTTACAAAGGCTAGATGCACAAACCACTGTTCGTGAGGAGAATGCAAAGTATTTAAAATCGAAGATTCAGGATATTCCAGGGATTATTCCATATAAATTATATGATTGTGCAACCCGGGTTTCATTCCACTTATTTTCATTCAGATATAAAAAGGAGGAATTTAAAGGTTTGTCAAGAAATTCTTTTTTACAGGCCTTACGTGCTGAAGGAGTACCATGTTCTGGTGGCTATACACCATTAAATAAGCAGGAATTTCTCAAGGAAGCTTTCGAATCAAAGAATTTTAAAAGGATGTATCACAAGGATATGCTCGATTATAATAAATATATGGAGCAAAATCAGTGCCCTGAAAATGACCTTTTATGTACCGAAATGGTATGGTTTACTCAAAACCTGCTTCTTGGCAGCAGGGAAGATATGGATTCAATTGCTTATGCAATCAGTAAAATACAAGCCAGTGCAGAATCTGTTAAAAAATCATTGGAAAAATAAAAAATTAAAAAGAATTTAGGCCAATGGTATTTTTAGAAATATCTTGCTACAAAATACTACTGCATGGACAAATTAGACGGAGTTGTTGAGTTGAATCAATTAAAAGCTGATACTTATATTAATGGAATTGATGAAGTAAATCATCTTTCCGCCACCATTTATAATTCGGGATTTCAAGAAGCCCACGATACTTACAATGCACTATCAATTGCTAGTGATGGAAATATTTATTATGTATTATCATCAGACCAGATCCATGTTGGAGGTAAAATGTACTTGTTAGATCCCAAAACTGATAAGACTGAGTTTCTTGGAGATCTGACTGATATTTGTGGCGAAAAAGAACAGATGTTTATCCCACAGGGAAAAAGTCATGTAAGATTCTATGAAAGAAATAGAAAGCTTTATTTCTCAACTCATGTTGGTTATTATGAACTCATCAATGGAATGGATCGGCTTCCGGTTAATCCTCCTGCCGGATATAAACTATACCCCGGGGGATGCTTCCTGTCATATGATATGAAAACCAGAATATTTGAAAAGCTTGCCTTGGTCCCTAATGGAGAGGGTGTGGTTTCAATGACAATGGATCACGAAAGGGGGCATATTTATGGTATTTCCTGGCCATATGGTAATTTTATTCATTATGATCTTGATAAAAATGAATTAAAAGATCTGGGCCGGACATCAGCGAATGGTGAGGCAGGGCAGCCGGGTGATGATTTCCGTTCATTATGTCGTTCTCTGGTCGTTGATCCATTTGACGGGACAGTGTATTTTTCTACATCAGAGGGGGATATTTTTAGTTATAACCCTGAGGAGGGGAGGATCAATAAACTTCTTGATGTAAACCTAAGGCTTGATTATTTTGGTAAATATGATCCTACTAAACCAGGAAGTATGAGTTACAACTGGAGAAAAGTATTCTGGTACAAACCTGAGGGATTAGCTTATGGAGTTCATGGAAATTCCGGTTATTTATTCAGCTTCGACCCTAAAAAATCTAAAATAGAACTCGTCAGACGGATTACTTCAGAGCCCTCAGCAAAAAGCGGTATGTTTGATTATTTTAGTTATGGTTATCTTGGTTTTCAGCTTGGTCCAGATGGTAAGACTATTTATTACC
>CAMBFY010000144.1 GCA_945865415.1 Sphingobacterium thalpophilum | reverse complement strand
CAGGAAAAGAGTATCTCAGATATATTATAATATCGTTATCCTGAAAGAAAAAGAAAGACTTTTATTACAGGCAGACAGTATTTATTCAGAATTTGTTGTAAAAGCGAATTTAAGATTTAAAACAGGTGAAACTAATATATTAGAGAAAGCCACAGCTCAAAGTCAGAGAGGTGGAATATTTCTGCAGTTAAAATCCTTACAGGAAGAAATCCAATTAGCGAAACTGCAGCTGGCTTTAGTTCTAAACGCGACAAATCAATTTGAGCCAACCAGCAATTCTTTGAGAATGGACCTCCCGGTTATGGTGTCATTAAAGGCATTGGAAGAACATCCACTGTTGAAAATATCAGATCAACAGAAGATTACCACTGCCGCAAATACTCGTTTAGAGCGATCAAAGATGCTTCCTGATATCAGTCTTGGTTATTTCAATGCCAGTATTCAGGGTACTGGTGCAGACAATTTATTGTACTCAGAATCCAGGCGCTTCAACTCCGGTCATATCGGAATAGGAATACCAATTTTTTCCAGTTCTCAAAAAGCGAGGATAAATGCATCCAGGGTCAAGGAATTGATAGCTGATAATGAATACCAAAATGAGCTAAAAACGATTGGAAATGACTATGAGAGTGCCCGATCACAATATGAACAATATTTAGAGGCGGCTAATTATTTTGAAATCAACTCGCTGCCAGAAGCAAAAACTATTAGTCAGACTGCCGATAAACAATTTATTAATGGTGATATCAACTATCTCGATTGGGTTATACTCAACAATCAGGCAATAGTGATCCGGAGTAATTATCTGGACATCTTAAAGGCATTGAATGAAAGCATTATTAATTTAAATTATTTAAGCTCAAAACAATAAAGACCAATGAAAAATCTTCTAATATATTTCGCTTTATTAATACTGACAGCTTGCGGAACCAAGAATTCGAATGAAGAAGTTAAGGCAGATGAAACTGTGAATCAAAATTTAGTGAGTCTTACTGAGGCTCAGTATAGATCTGCGGGAATCATAGTCGGTAAACTTGAAAATAAAAGTATTGCTACTATTTTAAGAGCAAGTGGCATAATTGACGTACCGCCGCAAAACATGCTATCTATTTCAATTCCTTTGGGAGGATATTTGAAATCAACAAAGCTAATCCCCGGAATGAGAGTAAGAAAAGGCGAAATGATTGCTATAATGGAAGATCAGCAATACATTCAGTTACAACAGGAATACCTCAGCACCAAATCAAAACTAATTTTTAGTAAAGCAGAGCTTGAACGGCAGAGAGAATTAAATCAAAGTAAGGCCAGTAGCGACAAGGTATACCAGCAAGCTCAGATGGATAATAGCATGCTGAACATAAGCTTAAATTCCCTAGCCCAGAAACTGCGAATGATCAATATTAATCCTAGCAATATTACAGAGAATACAATTTCAAGAACAATCCTTGTTTTGTCGCCAATAAATGGTATTGTTTCAAAAGTAAACGTCAATATCGGGCGATTCGTAAATCCTTCAGATATCTTATTTGAAATTATTGACCCATCAGATATCCATTTAAACCTTAAGATCTTTGAAAAGGATCTTGATAAACTATCAAAAGGACAAAAGTTAATGGCCTTTACAAATAATCAGCCTGACAAAAAGCACGCCTGTGTAATTAGTCTGATTGGTGGCGATCTGAGCGAGGAAAGGACAGCAGAGGTACATTGCCATTTTGAAAATTTCGATAAATTATTAGTGCCTGGTATGTATATGAATGCCGAAATCGAAATAAAAAGCCATGAAACCCTGGCTATTCCTGAGGAGGCTATTGTCAGTTTCGAAGGACTGGATTATATATTTGTAAAAAATACCGGGATGAAATTTGAGATGAAGGCCGTTGAAACCGGAGTCAAAGAGAATGAATTTGTTGAGGTAATCAATAGTGCTTCCTTTGCTGAAAAACAAATAGTGACTAAAGGGGCTTATACCTTGCTGATGTCTCTTAAAAACAAGTCAGAAGAATAATTAACCTGCAAAACAACAAAGGTCTTTTGCTAGAAGCAAAGGACCTTTGTTATAAAAAATTGATTAATCGACCAGTGCCCGGCTATCAGTATTCAATATATTTTCTTTCTTTCAAATTGTAGATATCCGATACCAATTGTTTTAAAGCCGCCACAACACATTCTCCAATTCGAATTCCTTTTTCAGCAGATGATGTAGTCGGATCACCGTAAACACCATTGGGTGTCAACTCCTTCATTGTACGATAAAAAGAAATTTTGGGGCCAGTTAACAGATCTCCATCAACAGCAGGGAATGCCCATACATTGGCTCCCGGTTTGATCAGGGAATCATGAACCAATTGCGGAGCGATAACTTTCATCAAAGAAGTTTCAAATTCGCAGGCATGACCTGTTCCGCCCGGACCAGTTTCGGTGATTTTCAAAAGTTCTTCTTTCGCTATATTCCACCAGGAAGCACCAAGGATATGAGCATTCGGGTTTGCGTATCCAAGCTGTTCAATAATGACCTGCATGATGCCCTGATTTCCACCATGGCTGTTCAGCAGAATAATATTATAAAACCCGTGATTTAAAACAGACTGGATCATTTCCTTAACGACGGAAGCAAATGTGGTATGACTCAGCGTAAGAGTTCCGCAGAAGCCCATGTGATGATCTGAACAGCCTACAGCAACAATTGGAAGAATCAGGATTTTGTCTCCAATCTTCTGATTCAGCAGGTTTGAAAAATATTCACCGATCATTCGATCAGTAGCTACAGGCAAATGCGCTCCATGCTGCTCAATGGCAGCAATGTTCAACAGAACCGGAGTCTGTTTATCCAATGCAGCAAGCTGCCCGGATGTTAGTTGATCCCAATACATAAATTTTCAGATTAGGAAAACAGAGCACATTTTTTATCCTGTGATCTGTTTTGTGTTAAATTAATAAGTCGCCCTTCCACCTGAAAGATCGAAGGTAAATGCAGTAGAAAAACTCGCCTCGGGTGATACAATGAAAGCAGCTACAGAAGCAGCTTCCTCTAAAGTACCGCAGCGCTTCATTGGAATTTTATCTGTCATATATTTTACCTGCTCATCAGGGAGTGATTCAACCATAGCGGTGCGAATTACAGCAGGTGCAAGTGCATTGATGGTAACACCTGTTTCAGCATATTCCTTTCCCTGAACTTTAGTCATTCCAATTACAGCTGCTTTAGAGGTTGAATAGGCCAGCATTCCTGCATTACCTTCCTTGCCAGAAATTGAGGCGATATGAAGAACCCTTCCATAATTATTCTTCAACATCCTCGGCAGTACATGTTTAGAGGTATAAAATGAACCCATGAGGTTTACATTCATAACCAACAGCATGTTATCAGCCTCAACTTCATGACTCAGAATATTGGTTTTTCCAACTATACCGGCACAATTAACAAGAATATCAATACGGCCAAAACGGTCGTTTACCTTTTGAATACATTCTGAAACTTCTGCTTCGTTGGTGATATCTAAAATATAAATATCAGACTCACCTGCCAATAAGTTTCTTGTCTTTTCTAAACCATTGGTATCCCTGTCAAATAATGCAAGTTTCACACCTTTCTTTGATAGGTTCAATGCGATAGCTTGCCCTAAACCGGAAGCAGCTCCTGTAATAATTCCAACCTGATCTTTAAATTCAATTTTCATTAGTTTATCATTTGTTTTTTAGTGGTAATGAAGCTTACATGAGCTAAAATTTTGTCTTTTTGTCTGCCTGTATCAGGCAGAGTAAAACGAAAGCTCATGCAGGTTTCATCTAATTATTATTTTCTATTATTATTCTCCCTCATTTAAGAGGCTTCAATTATTATATATTTTTTTCCACTAATTCATTTAAACTAACTGTACCTGATTTTCTGGTTAGTAAATGAATGATTGTCCAGGCAAACAAATAGGTTAATCCACAAATTATAAACAGCAGGTTATACCCACCAATTAAATTACCTGCAGACTTATAACTATCCAGAATATAGCCAACAAATAATGGGAATAACATACCTCCTATTGCCCCTGACATAGCTCCTATTCCGGTGACAGAACTAACTGCCTGCTTAGGAAAAAGATCCACAACTAAGGTAAATATATTTGTACTCCAGGCCTGATGTATCGCCAGAGTAAAACTGAGGATACCAACCACCATCCAGGCATTGGTTGCGTACTGAGCGGAAAGTACGGTTAATTCCAGAACTGCAAAAATAAAAAGGGCAGTTTTTCTTGCTTTCAAGGTCGGCCAACCTCTTTTAATAAGCAAAGATGAAAAATAACCTCCTCCAATACTTCCTAAAACGGTCATGGTATAAATTATCATCAATTCCGGACTTAAATTCGACATATTCAGCTTGAAAGTTGAAGCAAAATAAGAAGGAAGCCAAAACATAAAAAACCAATAAATTGGATCAAGTAATATCTTACCGGTAATAAAAGCCCAGGTCTGAGGATACGTAAAAAGTTTGAGCCACTTGATTTTTACAACTTCTTCCTGAGCTTCAGCATCCAGTTTTTGCCCATCATGAATGTAATTATACTCTTCTGTCGTTAATCGTTTATGTTTCGATGGAACATCATAAACGAATATCCATACCAAAAGCCAGATAAAACCAACAGATCCTGTGATAATAAACACTTCATGCCAGCCATAGTTACTCAAAATCAAAGGAACAATTAGAAGCGCTATGATTATACCAAAACTGGTACCTGCATTGAATAATCCAGTCGCTAAAGCCCTTTCCTTTCTGGGGAACCACTCTGCAATTGTTTTCATCCCTGCCGGTACATTCCCTGCTTCAGTGAGCCCCAAACCAATTCTGGCCAATCCAAAGCCCGTAACACTTCTGGCCGTTGCATGCAGCATTCCCATAATACTCCAGGCTGCTGCAGAAATGATATATCCCGGCTTTGTTCCTATGCGATCAATGAACCAGCCCCAAGAGATCAATCCAACTGCATAAGCTCCGGTAAAGGCCATTACAAGAAATGCAAAATCTGTTTCAGACCAACTGAATTCAATTTCGAGAGTTGGCTTTAATAAACCGAGAATTTGTCGGTCAAGGTAATTGATCGTAGTGGCCGAAACCAAAAGGGCTAATATGATCCAGCGGTAATTTTTTATTTTTCGACCCGACATGAAATTGCTGATTAATTATTTTGTATCTAAATGAATATTGTAATTTTAAAATAGCCGACTCATTGCTGAGTCGGCTAAACATAAAGGTTAATGCAAAACTTAAAGATTCAGTTTCTTTCTTCCCAGATCTGTGAGCAGATTAACACTCCACAATGGATACCATGTTTGTTCCATAATTACTTTTTTAACACCAGGTACAGCATAAAGTGCTTCCATCATTGTTTTAGAAAGAGTAGCATGCACAACATTAGAGCTATGGGTAAAATAGGCTCCTAATGGCCTACCTCTATGCGGCATAGCCAGGGTTACTTTCACCACACTTCCTCTAACTGCAATATCATAAACCAATCCAAGGTCAACGATATTAATATTAGCCTTGTATAACTGAGGATCTATGACCATTTCTAAAGCTTTCCATAATAAGGCTTTGTCGATCGGACTGTCCTGAGCTTCTGAAGCACGGGCTAAGCGACCCGGACTTTCCTTGGCAGTAATTCCCTTTGGAAGTTCAGACCCTGCCCTACTTAAAGGATTGAGTAATTCCTGCCTTAAGTTTTCAATCCTTACTGTATCCTCTTTTAAAGTAAAAGGTATAGTTACATAAGCATTTTTCTGATGGAGAACAGCCCCTTTCGGAATGGTTTTAATAGTTTTAGGAACAGGATACCTGCTCCAAATCTGCCCATGCCACTTATAATGTAAAGTTGGACCCCCATTATGAGCTAATTCAGCTCCTAAACCTTCGGCATAGTGCTCCAGAAAAAAGCCAAAGAAAGAATCTTTTGTATCTTTATTAAAGAAACCAATTCCCCATAATTTGTCACTTAATTCAGAAGGAACCTCGCCGGTTTTTAATTTTTCATCAGGTCCCATCCATAACATATCGGTAAATGACTGACCAGTTATTACCCATTCATCATCCCTTAAGGCAGCTGGAGAGAACTGCTTCACAGCAGTCATATGTCCAAACTTGTGGAAATATGGTAAGCCTGCGTAAAACCGATACTCTATATCCATGATCATCCTGGCAGGTGAGAATAATGGGTGAACCGGTGAATAAGGAAAGCCCCAGCGACGAATGATTGTACATATTGGCCCTTTAACAACCTCGAAATCAGGACATTCATCCCATAGTGAAATACGCATTTTTTGAATTCCATCATCAGAAACATAATCGTGAGCCCAATCAATCCCGGCTGGTTCACCATGCCCCTGCCCGCCTGAGTAAATCTCCAGACCATGCTCACGTTTTAAAATCATACGGGCAAGCTGTCCGGTTTGTCTGGAAAGAATTGCTGTAAAGTATTCATTTTCTATATCCAGTCCGTAACCTTCACCCCTAACCTTAAGATCTGACTGGTAATCAGGTAATTCTGCGTCCATATTACCGTAAAAAACCAGATAGTGTCTTTTCTCTTTTCCCTGATTATCTGCCAGGAACAATAATTTACATAATTTTTCAGCTCCTCGTCTAACTTCTGAAAAAACCTGTGAAATTACTTCAGTCAAAACACCATCCTTAATTTCTGCAACACGTATTTCGCGCGTTAATGATGCAGTTTGAGCTGCCTGAAAACTTAATAAGACTTCCACTGGTTCAGCTTTTCGCGGAGTTCCAATTTTTTCTTCCAGGCCCACAACTTTATAATATTTCCAGCCTTTAGCCCAGCTTTTCCAGGCTGCCGGAAGAGAGTCGACGGTTCCAAACTGACCTGCTCCAACATGCGGGACTCCAAAATCCTCTTCTTCAGCCTGACTCTGAATTTCAGATATCCGGATTGAATTAGTCAGAGCCCTTGCTGTTCTATAATCCTTCTTTGTCAATGCCTCCTGAAGTAATTGAATTTTTTCCTGAATACTATCGGTCTGGCTGGTAGTCTTGTCTGCAAAAGGCGCCATAGTATTTTTTACAAAATCCTCAATGGAATTTTGACTTTCTGCTTTGGATTTTAAGGGAAGGGTCATTCCTGCAAAACCTAATAGACCCATACCGAGAAATTTACGGCGTTTAATTGCATCTGAAAATTTATTTTCAGACTCACTGCCTGTAAACTCCGCTACATCTCCTGTTCTTATTTCGGAGGATTTATCGTGCATTTTCAATGCCGATTTAGATGGATTTAATTTCTTCATATTTATTCTGTTTATTTCAAATTTCATCAGGAATACATGTCTCCTTTTGATAAATTAATTATTCAAATCTAAATTCCCAATTTTTTTCGTCCATCATCAGTCAGCATATTTGAACTCCAGCCCGGATACCAGGTCTGCTCCATAATTACTTTCTTAACCCCCGGA
>CAMBFY010000143.1 GCA_945865415.1 Sphingobacterium thalpophilum | reverse complement strand
AGTCACATCATTAAGTGCCCACTCAACAGTCCGTGCAACAACTCCTCCATCAGTAGATTTTAAAGTAATTCCTGTGCAAGGATATGCACTGGTGCTGAACATAATAAATGCTAAATTAATAGCAATGATTTTTTAAATTTTTTTTCATTGTGCTCACTATTTAAAAATATGAAGGTGCTTATCAAAATTCATTGAAAAAGCATCCAGTGTATATTTATTCTTCTGTTTCTGAACGATCTTTCAATATCGCTTTGCGATCCATTTTGCGCATTAAGCTGTAGATTACCAACAAAAAACCAGCTCCAAACGCAACTGTACCGATTACCATGGCCCAACCGTATTTGAATTCATCTCCTTCCATCAAATAATATCCCAGGAAGTTAAAGGCAATTCCGATTAGAATTAACCAAAGGCCACGACGCATATACTTATTTCCCATAGAATTCAATCGGTTTAATACAAAGTTACATAAAATACTTATTCGGCATTTTACCAATTTCATTGAGCGATTAATGATTTCAAAAATCTGCGTTTTAAGCCTTAAATTTCTTAGATTTGCAGCCTTAAATTTGGGGAGTTAAATCACTGATGTACAAAGAATATAAGCAACTTGATCTGTCAAAAACCGGAAAAGAAATCTTAGAGTACTGGAAACAAAATCACGTGTTCGAAAAAAGTATTTCCAATCGGCCAGCTACTAAACCTTACATTTTTTATGAAGGTCCTCCATCTGCAAATGGGATGCCTGGGATACATCATGTCATGGCCCGTTCTATCAAAGACATTTTCTGTCGTTATAAAACCCTCAAAGGTTACCGCGTTGAGCGTAAAGGTGGCTGGGATACCCATGGTTTACCAATCGAGCTGGCTGTAGAGAAAAAGCTGGGAATTACCAAAGATGATATCGGCAAATCAATAAGTGTAGATGATTACAATACAGCCTGTCGTACTGAAGTGATGAAATACACCGATGTCTGGAACGACCTGACAGAGAAAATGGGCTATTGGGTTGACCTCAAAAAACCGTACATCACCTATGAAAATGAATATATAGAAACGCTTTGGTGGATTTTAAAGCAGTTTCATGAAAGAAATCTTCTTTACAAAGGCTATACTGTTCAGCCATATTCTCCTGCTGCAGGTACAGGATTAAGCTCGCATGAATTGAATCAGCCGGGTACTTACAAAATGTTGAAGGATACATCTATTGTAGCTCAGTTTCATTTAAAAAGAGACCAGAATCATCCTTTAATGGATGTTTTGTTTGGGAATGCAGATGAGGATACTGTAATTCTTGCATGGACCACAACACCGTGGACCTTACCATCAAATTGTGCACTGGCTGTAGGCGGTTCGATTACGTATGCCAAGGTTCAGACTTTTAACCCTTATACCTTTGAACCGCTTAGTGTCATTCTTGCTAAGGACTTAGTTTCAAAATATTTCAAAGAGGAGAGCAAAAATTTATCATTTGATACTTATAAGGCTGGCGATAAATTGATTCCCTGGAATCTGGTTTCTGAATTTAAGGGTTCTGAACTTGTCGGACTACGATATCATCAGCTGATGAATTACGTAAACAATGCTGATCTTGAAAAAAATGCATTCCGCGTTATTCCGGCAGATTTTGTTACTACTGAAGATGGTACCGGTATTGTGCATACCGCTTCAGTCTTTGGTGCAGATGACTTTAGAGCTGCCCGTGATAACAATGTACCATCGGTTATGATTACTGATGAAAAAGGCAATGAACTTCCGCTAGTTGACAAGCAGGGTCGCTTCGTTTCAGAGGTTACTGATTTTGCAGGAAAATTTGTAAAAGAAGAATATTACAGCGACGAAGAACGAAAAGATCCTAATTTCAGGCCTACTGATGTACTGATTGCGATTAAGTTAAAAGAAGAAAATAAGGCCTTTGACGTTAAGAAATACGAACACAGTTACCCGCATTGCTGGCGTACGGATAAACCTGTTTTATATTATCCGCTAGATAGCTGGTTTATTAAAACCACGGCAGTAAAAAATCGCCTGGTTGAACTAAACAAAACAATTAACTGGAAGCCTGAATCAACGGGAACAGGCCGGTTCGGAAACTGGCTCGAAAACCTGGTTGACTGGAATCTATCGCGCTCGAGGTATTGGGGGACTCCCTTACCAATTTGGAGAACAGAAGATGGTTCGGAAGAAAAGTGCATTGGTTCTGTTTTAGAACTCAGGTCCGAGATCAAAAAAGCTGTAGAAGCCGGATTTATGGATTCTACCTTTGAGATCAATGATATGCACCGTCCGTATGTGGATGATGTTATACTTGTTTCTAATTCCGGAAAAAAAATGATCCGTGAAAGCGACCTTATTGATGTCTGGTTTGATTCAGGATCTATGCCTTATGCACAATGGGGTTTACCTCCAACAACAGAAGGCAAAAGCGGAAATATAAGTCCGGAAGCATTTTTAGAATACTGGAATAAGCAGGCAGGTTCTGAGGGCGAGCCTGGCTCAATATACCCTGCCGATTTCATTGCAGAAGGAGTTGATCAGACCCGAGGTTGGTTTTTCACCCTTCATGCAATTGGAGTGATGCTGCATGATAGCGTTTCATTCAAAAATGTAGTTTCAAATGGACTTGTGCTCGACAAAAACGGCAATAAAATGTCTAAACGGTTGGGGAATGGGGTTGATCCATTTGAAACGATAGAAAAATATGGTGCAGACCCTACCCGTTGGTACATGATCAGCAATGCTTCACCATGGGATAATCTTAAATTCAATATTGATGGTATTGATGAAGTACGCCGCAAATTCTTCGGAACCTTACATAACACCTACGCATTTTTTGCTTTATACGCCAATATTGATGGCTTCAGCTATAAAGAAGAAGATATTCAGGATCGGCCGGAAATTGATCGCTGGATTATTTCATTATTAAATTCTTTAAGCCTTGAAGTAGATAAATATTATGCAGAATTTGAACCAACACGTGCTACACGTGCTGTTCAAAATTTTGTAGATGAAAATCTCAGCAACTGGTATGTGCGTTTATGCCGCCGCCGATTCTGGAAAGGTGAATATACCGAAGATAAGATCTCGGCCTATCAGACACTATATACCTGTTTAAATACTATTGCAAAGTTAATGTCGCCTGTTGCACCATTTTTTAGCGATCGCTTATTCATAGACCTTAACATAGCAACATGTAAAGAAAATGCTATTTCTGTACACCTGACAGAATTCCCGGCTTACAATGAGGCTTTGGTAGACAAGAATCTTGAAGAACGCATGGCATTGGCCCAGGATATTTCCTCTCTAATACTTTCACTCCGTAAAAAGGTAGGTATTAATGTACGTCAGCCTTTGAGCAAAGCAATGATTCCGGTATTGGATAAAAGCTTCAAAGCCAAGGTTGAGAAGGTAAAAGAACTGATTCTTTCTGAAACAAATCTAAAGAGTATTGAATACATTAACGATACCTCGGGAATCATCAGCAAAAAAATAAAACCAAATTTCAAAGCATTAGGTCCGAAAGTTGGTAAGGACATGAAACTTGTGGCTGAAGCCTTAAATGGTATGTCACAGCAAGAAATTAGCCGCCTCGAAAAAGAAGGCAGTATAATCATTCCTGGAACCTCCTATGTTGTTGATCTTGCAGATGCGGAGGTACTTGCAGAAGATGTTCCGGGATGGCAGGTTGCAAATCTTGGAAACTTAACTGTTGCTTTGGATGTTACCCTAACTGAGGAATTAAAACAGGAAGGAATTTCAAGAGAATTGGTCAACCGAATCCAGAATCTTAGAAAAGAGCTTGGTTTTGAGGTGACCGATAAGATCAGGGTTCGGGTAAAAGTGCATCCGTATATTTCTGAAGCCCTAAAAAATAATTTAAGCTATATTTGCACAGAAATTCTGGCTGATTCATTAGAGCTTGTGACAGAGCTTGATTCTGGTGAGACAGTAATCATAGATGATAATAATTTATTGATAGAGATAAACAAAAGATAGAAATGGATAAACATGAAAAAACGAGATATTCCGATACAGAACTACAGGAATTTAAATTTCTCATCACAGAAAAACTACGGAGCTCAAAAGAAGAACTAGGCGCCTTAGCTCAATCGTTAAGTAATCCAAATATAAACGGCACAGATGATACAGCAGGAACCTACAAAACACTTGAAGACGGATCTGCAACACTTGAAAAAGAATCAATTAATCAGTTAGCATCACGCCAGAGAAAATTCATAGATAGCCTTGAAAGCGCTTTGGTTCGTATCGAAAACAAAACATATGGAGTTTGCAGGGAAACCGGAAAATTAATCCCTAAAGAACGCTTACGAGCTGTTCCGCATGCTACTTTAAGTATGGAAGCTAAATTGAAGCAGGCCTAAATGAAAGCTTATACTAAGCCCTTTATTGCAATTTTTCTTATTCTTATAGCAGACCAGGCACTAAAATTCTGGATCAAGCTAAACATGTCTTTAGGGCAGGAATACAAAATATTTGGTGACTGGGCGATCATACATTTCACCGAAAACAACGGAATGGCATTCGGTATCGAGTTTGGTGGTGAACCAGGAAAACTTGCATTATCCTTATTTAGAATTTTAGCTGTGTGTGGTATCGGGTATGGGCTGGTACATCTTATTAAGAAAAAGTACCACCGCGGTTTGATCATGAACCTAGCATTAATTTTTGCGGGAGCATTGGGAAATATCATAGATTCAACCTTCTATGGTATCATTTTTAATGAAAGTTCCTATTATGAGCCATCTGTACTTTTTCCGCCTGAAGGTGGCTATTCCAGTTTGTTCCATGGCAAAGTGGTGGATATGTTTTATATACCTATCATTCAGGGTATCTATCCGCAATGGTTTCCGGTTTGGGCTGGTGAGGAATTTATTTTCTTCCGTCCGGTTTTTAATTTAGCCGACTCCGCCATTTCAATCGGTGTGATTTTAATTCTCATCTACCAAAAAAGGTATTTTAAAGAAGAAAAGGAAGAAGAAGTCTTTCTGCACAATGAAAGTATCGAAGAATAATTTAAGGCCTGAAAAGGCCTTTTTTATTCTGGATACAGTTTTTTAGCTGAATAACAAATCCTAAATTCTCCATTCTTTATTCTCCACTCTCCATTAGCCTTATGGATTTGGAACGAATTTTTCATCCAATTTATATAGATTTAACCAAACATTTAATATGAAAAATTTAATACTAATTGTCCTCTTAAGTGTATTCAGCTTAAACGCATTTTCTCAAAATACAGACACACGCAGAAAAATTGAAGTCAACGGATCAGCTGAAGCTGAAGTAACTCCGGACATTATTTACATCGGCATGTCCTTAAAAGAATATTTCAGAGATTCCAATAACAAAAAAAAGGTTGAAATTGAAGAACTTGAACTTCAACTTCAATCTGCAGTTTTAAAAGCAGGCATACCTCAGGAAAATTTTACGATTAACAACATCTCAAGCTATAACAGTTGGTGGGAAAAGAAAAAATCGCCTGATTTTTTAGCGCGCAAACAATATCGAATCAAAGTCACAGATCTGACCAAATTCAATGAAATCATGAGCGCAGTTGACCCAAAAGGTATTGAGTACAGCAATATTGAGAGTTATGACTATTCTAAAATTGAAAGCCTGAAAAAAGAATTGAAAATAAAAGCCCTCCAAGCGGCAAAAACTAAGGCAGATTATCTGATCACTTCCATTGGGGGAACTTTAGGCGGTCCGATAGAGATTCAGGAAATCAATAATGAATATTATCCTCAGCCAATGTACCGTGCAAACATGATGATGAAATCTGATGCGATGGTATCCAGTGAAGCAGCTATGCCCGATATTGATTTTAAAAAGATTAAATTGAACTATCAGATGAGGGCAGTGTTTGAAATAAACTAATTTAATTCACAGTTGACAATGGACAGTTTACAACTAAAATCGTACTTCATTTTAAGTTTTACTGTAAATTAAAGAGGATGTCATTCTGTTTCGCCCTTCGCGGAGAGGCAAGGCAGGGAGCAGGAATAAATATTGGCAATTGATAATCATTAATTAATTGACAATTTAGTAATCTTTCGCTGTCAACTGTCTATACTGTCAATTGTCAACTATCAACTGTCAACTAATAAGATATGCATGTACAAAAGGAGCCCAGAGACATTGTCCCCTCAAAGAAGAAAACTAACTACCCAATTGGGGAGGGGCTTCGTAATTATCTGATCAAATATGACCGTGAAGAAAAACTTCCGGTTCAATATTCTGATTTGCTTCGCTTCAATTTGAAAACACCACTTCGCGATAAGGAAGGCCGTGATACGCTTTGGTATACCGTGTACTATGATGAAAGTGAGATGAATGAATTATTTCCGAATCTCACTTACATCTATGCCCTGATGAATACCGATGGCGATACCGCAGTAATGGAACATCTTTCAGTGGCGCGCATCGATTACTGCACCTTTGCCAATACCAGACCATTTAGGGTACGTATTATCAATCGTTTGAATGATAATTATGACCACTTCTACATTAAAGTTGGAGATGCATCACGTGTCTACGGACTAGAACTGGAACATATTTTATCTCCTAACCGGATAATTTATATGACTGATAGGAATACGCTGATTGAAGAACATATTCCCGGACTTCCCGGCGATGAGTTTATAAAGCGAAGTCTAAATGCATCGAAATTTAATCAAATTCGTATTTGTAAGGAGTTCGTTAAATTCAATGAACGTTGCTTTGTGAGACTATTGGGTGATATGAGGTCCTATAATTTTGTGGTTGATATTACACCCGATATTGAAGGCAATCAATACAGGTTCAGAGCGATTGACTTTGATCAGCAATCGTATGAGGGCCGACTAAAAATGTATCTGCCTCATTACTTTAAAGAAAATCTGGCTCTTGTTCAGCTTGGTATGCAGCATATGGACATTCGAACCATGAAGCAGTACCAGGAAGAAGAAAGAAGTCTGATCGCCAATCGTTTCCGCTCAGGATATTACCGCTTGCAGGATCTTTTTGAAGTAATGAATATTGATAAGATCGCACCGGAAGAAAAAGTTATCCAGCTTGGTAAAGAACTTGCCTCCTACCATAAAAATCCGACTTTCAAAACTTCTGATACTATGGGAAAACTTGTTTTTGAAAGTCTGCACCAGATTGTTGGGAAGAGAATGAGCTATTGAGTTCTCTGTTACCAGTTAACGGAGATGTCCTACTAAATTGTCGAATTAATAGTCATTCTCAACTCATATCTGATGTCTACCTAGATTCTATCTCGATCACCAAATCATCCGTATTTACCAGTGTACCTGGAGTTAATACAATTTTCCCGACAATTCCATCATGGTTTGCTGTAATATTAGTTTCCATTTTCATCGCCTCGACCATAAACAAAGGCTGATTTTTCCTCACCTGATCGCCCTTTTTAACGAAGACTTTAGATAGCATCCCCTGCAAAGGTGAACCAACATGACAGTCATTTTCCT
>CAMBFY010000142.1 GCA_945865415.1 Sphingobacterium thalpophilum | reverse complement strand
CGATGAGATTATAGAGTATTCAACAGATCCTGAGCTTATCCACGAAAAGTATAAAGACATGGTTGATCTTGTCATTGATGGTGGATATGGTGACAATGAACCATCTACTATCGTAGATTGCAGCGAAGGTAATTTTGAAATTATAAGACAAGGGAAAGGGGATTTGGATCAATTTTTGTAATTGATTAAACAGGAAGTTTTTCCAAATAAAACGGCCTCTGTAATACCGTTTTAGCCATTTCTTACCATAATTAGACAAATCCCCCTGAAAAATTTCAGTAATTTGACCCACATGGCCCAGGTATTAAACTTAAAACCATTTCGTGACTTTTTTCGGTCAGAACAAATAGGCGGTATCATTCTAATTTTTTCTGTTATTGTTTCTTTATCCCTGGCTAACTCAACTCTGGGAAAAGGTTTTAAAAATCTACTTTCTACACAAATTGGATATAAGAGTCCGGGTCTGGACTTAGAGTATTCCCTTTCTAATTGGATAAACGACGGTCTTATGGCCATATTCTTTTTACTCATTGGTCTGGAAATTAAACGGGAAATTATTGAAGGAGAATTATCCGCTCCCCGAAAGGCAGCTATGCCAATTTTCGCAGCATTAGGTGGAATGTTTTTGCCAGCAGGAATTTATTATATATTCAATTCAAACCTGGAAACCATTTCAGGATGGGGCATACCCATGGCAACAGACATTGCATTTGCTTTGGGTGTATTATCATTATTAGGCAGAAGAGTACCAACATCCTTAAAAGTCTTTTTAGCTGCATTAGCCATCGTCGACGATCTGGGTGCTATCCTAGTTATCGCACTTTTTTATACCAAGGAATTACATTTGGATCAGTTATTGTATTCTACAGGAATCATGGCTTTATTGATTGGTATGAATTATCTGGGAGTGAAGAGATTATTCTTTTATATCATACCCGGACTATTTCTCTGGTACTTTATACATCACTCGGGTATTCATGCAACCATTGCGGGCGTACTGCTTGCTTTAACTATTCCAACTAACCCGGTAAAAAGTACCTCTCCGCTTGAACAATTAGAACACATGATTGTCAGACCAGTGAATTTTTTAATCATGCCTGTTTTTGCACTCGCAAATACCAATATTCGCTTTGAAAGCCAGATGATAGAGGGCCTGACAAGTCCCCTTGGTTTAGGCATTATTTTCGGTCTGCTTGTTGGCAAACCAATTGGAGTAAGCCTTTTCTCCTGGATAGCAGTAAAATCAGGAATTGCGTCGCTCCCATCCAGAGCAAACTGGAAACATGTTTTTGGCTTAGGGCTACTTTCCGGTATTGGTTTTACCATGTCTATTTTTATAGCACTTCTGTCCTTTGATAACCCGATCTATGATAATGAAGCAAAATTTTCAATACTTGTAGCCTCAGTCCTTGCAGGTGTATCGGGTTTTCTTTTTCTGCATTTTGTATATAAAAAGAGAAAAAAGCGGATCAAAAAAGCAAGAAACTTAAATGAAAAATCTTCAATAGATTAAACAATTTACAACAACTAAGTTCAACAGAATAAAATATATGTCCTCCTGCAAAATACTCCATATGTAGAAAAATGAATTTCTAATAATCAATAATGTATTTTACAGACCTTAGAAAATATTCTGGAATAATATGGTCTCTTGAAAATATTTAGAAATTTAAAAGATAATGCTGTAGCATAAATACACCAGCACCTGAAAGGTAACCGATTAATGCAAGCCAGGAAACATTTTTAAAATACCAAAGAAAATCTATTCTTTCCATTCCCATTGCCGCCACACCTGCAGCAGAGCCTATAATTAAACAGCTGCCACCTACCCCTGCACAATAGGCAAGAAAAGTCCAGAAATAATGATCCGTGGGATAAGTAGCCAGATCGTACATGCCCATACCAGCAGCTACCAATGGAACGTTATCCACGATTGATGATAAGAGGCCTGTAGCCAGTACAATTACATCCAAATTACCAATCTTTGCATCCATCCATTGAGCCAGATCCCGAAGCTGGTGAGTGGATTCCAATGCAGATATAGCAACCAATATTCCCAGGAAAAATAGCACACTAGGTACATCCGCTTTCCTTAATGCCTGAATCACAGAATAAGCATCTTTATCAGCATCATTCTTATTTTTATGAATAAACTCAGTCACGATCCAAAGGATTGCCAGTCCGAATAACATCCCCATAAAAGGTGGCAAGTGGGTGATCGTTTTAAAAAACGGAACAAAAACTAGAGCCCCAATACCAAGAGTCAGAACGATTTTTCTTTCAAAATCTGTTGTCTTTTCGGTGTGAGTACTTTCGATAACATCCGGCTTAGTAACTTTTCCCTTCATTGAAAATGAAAGAACTAACAGAGGAACAATCAGACAAACCAAACTTGGTATGATCAGGTGAACAATAATATTACCGGTAGTAATCTGCCCGCCAATCCATAACATGGTAGTGGTAACATCCCCAATTGGCGACCATGCACCACCAGCATTTGCAGCCAGCACGACCATACTCACAAAAAACATCCGGGTTTTCTTTTCACTGATTAATTTTCTTAGCAGGGAAACCATCACAATCGTTGTTGTAAGATTATCTAAAACTGCTGAAAGGAAAAACGAAATGATACTAATGATCCATAACAACTTGAGCTGATCAGATGTTTTAATTTTGGCTGTTATTACATCAAATCCATCATGGGCATCAATCAATTCTACAATCGTCATTGCGCCCAATAAGAAGAACAATATGCCCGATATTTCCCCTAAATGCTCATAAAGCTCTTCTGAGACTATTTCAGTATCAGCTCCGCTCATGATATAAACAACCCAGCAAAGTACCCCTGTTAGTAAAGCGCTGGCTGTTTTGTTAGTTCTGATTGGATGTTCAAATGCTATCGCTGCATACCCAATAATGAAGATTGTTGTTATTAATAATTCCATGAAACTAATTTGAATTAAAAATTATATTGTCTTAAATATGACGTTTCAATGTACACAACTCAAGCCTTACATCAAATAAGAAAATAATGATTTATTTAGTGTATTAATTCAACAATCTGATGGATCAATTTATAAAAAACAGAGATTAAACTTCTTTTAATAAGCTTGTCAACTCGATAAATCCATACTATCAAATATCCGTTTGACAAAGTATTCTGATTTTATAAAACCAGAAATAAGCTCTGCTCTAAGTTGAAAAATAAAAAATCAGGGCCGGATTGACCTGATAAATTCAGGGATTCTTTCCATCGCATTTTCCGTGTCCAGAAATTTAACAAAAGCACTTCCAATAATTGCCCCACGGGTATATTCAGCCGCTTTATTAAAACTCTTAACATCAGAAATACCAAAGCCTATCATCGTTGGATTATTAAGTTTCATATCCCTGATCCTCGAAAAGTAAGCATCCGCCTCGTTTGAAACCTTTAGATTTTTACCTGTAGTTGAGGAGGAAGAAAGCAGATAAATAAAACCATTACTGAGTTCATCAATTTTCCGGATGCGTTCATCTGAAGTCTGTGGGGTAACCAGAAATATATTGCTCAGATTATTTTTAATAAAATTATCCCTGTACAGGTTCTCATACTCATACATTGGAAGATCCGGTACGATTACCCCATCCACCCCTACTTCAGCACAGGAATCACAAAAATTAGCGACTCCATACTGTAATACCGGGTTTACATACCCCATCAACAATACCGGAATTGACACACGCTTACGTAAATCTTCAAGCTGTTGAAAAAGAATTTTCAGATTCATCCCATTCTGAAGAGCAATATGCGAGCTATTCTGAATAACAGGACCATCTGCTAGCGGATCTGAATAAGGAAACCCAATCTCCATAAAATCGGCACCGGCATTTTCTATCGCTTCAGCAATATCCAGTGTGCTGTTTAAATTGGGATATCCTGCAGTAAAGTATATGGATAAAAGAGGTTCCTTTTTATCCTGAAATAATTTATTAAGTCTGTTCATGAGCATTCTTGTGTAAAAAACCTGATTGATAATCAGGTAAAGCAAGAGTTTATTAAAATTATAAATTAAAGTATTTCATATAGGTATCCAGATCCTTATCTCCCCGACCTGAGAGGCAGATTACAACAGACTCTTTACCGGTAAAAACCATCTTCTCCAGATGTGCAAGCGCATGTGCAGTCTCAATCGCAGGTATAATGCCCTCCAGTTCAGCACATAATTTTCCAGCCGCCATTGCCTCTGCATCAGTTACACTGACATACTCGCATCGGTTTTTCTTGAATAAATGGGCGTGCTGCGGACCGATACCCGGATAATCAAGTCCGGCAGAAATTGAATAAGGCTCAACAACCTGTCCGTCTTCTGTTTGCATTAACAGTGAGCGGCTTCCATGCAATACCCCCTCTTTACCCAAAGCAGTTGTTGCAGCAGATTCCCCACTATTTACACCTAAACCTGCGGCTTCAACTGCGATCAGCTTTACATCCTGATCATCCAGAAAATGATAAAACATACCCATAGCATTACTGCCACCACCAACACAAGCCATAACGATATCCGGGTTTTCAGATCCGGTTAACTCCTTCAGCTGAATTTTTGTTTCCTCTGAAATAATGGATTGAAAACGGGAAACCATGTCCGGATAAGGATGAGGACCAACCACTGATCCGATGATATAATGTGTGTCAACAGGGTTATTGATCCAGTCCCGCATGGCCTCATTGGTAGCATCCTTCAACGTTTTACTTCCGGAAGTTGCAGGTACAACCTTTGCTCCCATCATCTTCATCCTGGCTACATTTGGTGCTTGTCTAGCTATGTCAATTTCCCCCATGTAAACAACACATTCCAAACCCTTTAATGCACAAACTGTTGCAGTTGCAACGCCATGCTGTCCCGCTCCGGTTTCGGCAATAATCCGCTTCTTACCGAGCCTTCCGGCAAGAAGGATCTGCCCGATGGTGTTGTTGATCTTATGCGCTCCGGTATGATTTAAATCTTCCCTTTTCAGATAGATTGTAGTTCCATACCTTGCAGATAAACGCTCTGCATGAAATAGTGGAGAAGGTCTGCCGACATAATCTCTCAAAAGCATCTGGAATTCATCCTGAAAACCAGGCTCATAAATAATGTCCAAATAACGTGTGCGAAGCTCTTCTACATTCGGATAAAGCATTTCAGGTATGTAAGCGCCACCGAAGTCGCCAAAATAACCATCATTATTTACACCCCATTTTACCGAACTCTTAATCAATTCTCTGTTCATATGCTAAAATTATTTCCGTTCAGGATATTGTGTTTGCCCTTATTAACTGAAAGGCTGATTTTAAACTTTCTATATTCTTTAATCCCGGCTCAGTTTCAAACTTACTGTTCAGGTCCAGAGCGTGGATTTTTTTTGTTGCTAAATTAAATATGCCTTCAACATTTTCAGGACTTAAACCCCCGCTTAAAAAAAACATCTTCTCTCCAACATACTGATCCAAAATAGTCCAGTCAAATACAATACCAGATCCGCCATGATCTGAGGTTTTGGTATCAAATAAAAAATAATCAACTACATCATTATATGCTTCAAGCGTTGAAAAATTGAATTCGGAATAAACTCCAAAAGCCTTTATTAAATCAATTTTAACCGCAGGTAACTGATTCTTGAACATCTTTATTAAATTCTCGCAATACAAAGGCGACTCTGTTCCATGAAGTTGCACAGCACTTAAACCATAAGTGATGACCTTCTGAAAAACCTCCTCCTCCTTTTCGTCTACAAAAACCCCTGTTAACTTAATTGAAGATGGCAATGAACTCAAAACTGCTTTATCAGGATCTGAAACATAACGCTTCGATTCAGGATAAAAAATCAAGCCAATATAATCAGGGTTTAAATTGGCAAGGCTAAGTATATTTTGCGGATTCCTCATTCCGCAAACCTTGATTTTCATGATAATAACCGGTTAAAACTCCTTAAAGCCATTCCGCTGTTCAAAGATTCTTCAGCCTCATAAAAACAATCGGCAAAAGATTTGTTTGACTTTATGGTTTGGATCGCTAATGCTGCATTACAAAGAACTACATTATTTTGTTCTTGACTACCTTCACCATCAAGAACAGCTTTAAAAATTTCAGCAGATTGCTGAACAGAACTTCCTCCGCCTATTTTCGAAGGATCAATTCTTTCAAAACCCAAATCAGAAATTGAATGTATATGCTCGCCTTCAGGTGAAAATGTTTTGAAATCACAGGTCAATGAAATTTCATCATATCCTTCCAATGCATGTACGATAGTATAGCCTGTTTTGGATTTCTGAAAAAGATAAGCATACAGTCGGGCAAGTTCCAGACTGAAAACGCCAACCATCTGAAACTTGGGGCGCGCAGGATTAACCAAAGGCCCAAGCATATTGAAAAAAGTTTTAATACCCAGTTCTTTTCGTATTGGAGCAACTGTTTTCATTGCTGCATGAAAAAGCGGGGCATGTAAAAAGCAAATTCCGGCATCATCCAGACTCCTTTTCAAATGGTCAATATCGTTACTGAATTTATAACCCAGATACTCCATTACATTAGAAGATCCGCATCCTGAAGAAACCCCGTAATTCCCATGCTTCGAAACTTTATAACCCGCACCTGCCACCACAAATGAAGCCAAAGTTGAAATATTAAAGGTATCCTTACCATCACCACCGGTTCCGCACAGATCGATAAGTTCATAATCACTCAAATCTGTTTTGAGGCAAAGTTCAAGCATCCCATCCCTGAAGCCCTCAAGCTCCTCAACTGTAATGCTACGCATACAATAAGCAGCCATAAATGCAGCCATTTGGGAAGGATTATACTTGCCAAGGGTAATGTTCGTGAGTATTTCTTTCGACTCATCACGACTGAAGGTTTTATGCTCAAAAAGATGATTTAATATTTTCTTCATAGCGGAATTATGTATTCATGTTTTTCCAGGATAATCAACTTGATTATTCTGATCTAAAATTTTACGAGGGCACACTATTTTTCACAAAAAAAGGGCTGCCTTTTGGCAACCCTTGGTTAAATAATTTTATCCTATCGAAAATTACATACCTCTGTTGATTGCCAAATTATTGTCAATTTGCCACCACCAGATCATATGTAATAAGTTGTTCTTCATTCTTACGGTAAAGATGTGCAAAATTTCCTTAGCTCCAAAACTTTAAGTTAATTTTAACAGTATCAAAGCAAACAAAATATCGAGAAGATCATTACGAATTAAAATATTTGTTGGCAAATCTTTGAATTTTGAAAAATCTTGATATTTCACTGATTATAAATCAAACAAAATTATACTTCCTTATCACTATTGTTTTTAGTTTTTTCTGATGCGAGCTGCTTTTCAAATTTATTATGAATAACAAGCACCATCAGTCCAAATAGAATCGCAGTAATAATCAAGGCAGTACTAATAATTCCGCTTACAGAAAAGGATATACGGATTAAGATGGTTGAAATAATAAAGCCAGAATTTCTAATGACTTTATGGAATTCATCGGT
>CAMBFY010000141.1 GCA_945865415.1 Sphingobacterium thalpophilum | reverse complement strand
GACAGAAAAAACTAATCTAAAATAATCTAAAAAAGAAGAAGTGTCGAATTGTGTAAAACTGCTACCTAGAAAACGATAAATAATCAATGAAACACAAACTGCAATTGAATTTCTTTTAAAGTTTAAGGCATATCGAAAAACAAACTCTTCTATAATCGGAAAGATCAAAATAATATATAATGGCATTAAAAGCCCAAATTTATTTTGTGCCATTTTTGAATTGATTTTGTACAATTCAAAAATTGAAACTTTGCCCATCCATTCCTTTACAAGTATTTTATCAAATAAAAAAACAAACAATCCCAACAAAATTATTGCAGAATAACAAAAAAAAATAGTCTAAAAAAGAGTTTAATCCTCTCATTAAGCGAACCATTATTTGAGAAGACATAATTGGGATTTTTAAGAAAATACAGCATTTTTTTCAGTTGGAGGATTATTCTACAAATTTTTCAGTCCGAAAATAAATAAGTTATATAGTCCATGAACGATCGTGGTACAACTATAAGCATCCTGCTTCCGGTATTTAACAATTATGTAAAAAGTATTAATTAAAAGACCTGTAACAAATGTAGATGCCATATACATATAATTATAGGTGTGCGCTAGGCCAAATGCCATTGCTGGCATCATAATAGCCAATATTATGTACTCCCTTTTAAATAATAACATGGTCAATGAGATACTTAAATTAACTAGAAAGTATTGAAATATTAGGGTCTCAACGAGAGGGGCAAAAATAACAACTAGAAGAAATTCTTGTTTTAAATTATCAAATGGAGGAAAATTGGCATTCAGGGAAATACCATACATTCTTGCGACAGAAGATGTAGATAAGGAAAAAATTAAATGAATAATTAGTGTCAATGCTATTAACACAGGTGTGCTGATATTTCGAAAAGGGACAAGAAGTTTATCTTTGGCATCCATATAAAACTGTTAGCAGACCTGTCTATACTTAACTTTTAATTAAATATTTGAATTAATAAATTATTTATTAACAAAAAACAGGACTAATATTTTCTGTGTTTAATAGACTTAACTGAAGACAGATTTAAGTTTGTTTAATAAATTTGCTTTAAACAAAAAACAAGCAAATTGCATATCATATGTATAGCAACTGTATATAAAAAAGCATTTTTATTCCTTTTTTCCAAAATCAAGTAAAAAACGCAGTAGGAGAACCCCGAAATCATCATTTGAATCATGTAAACATAATTATCAAAATGACTACTTGCACACGCCATTACGGAAATTAAAATACCCAAAGGAATTAATTCCTTCTTGAATATCCATTTTGATAAAATAATTATGAGACTCATAAGACTATACTGATACATAGTAGTTTCAAAGAGCGGGGCAATGACCGTTACCACAAAAAGTTCTTCATACCAACTATCAAATGGCAAGAAATTTTCCATTATTGTATAAAAAAAATCCTTTCGAATTAATAGAAACAGAAAAGCTGCAGTTAAATTATAGGTGATAACAGAAAGAAAAAGGCTCGGAGTTCTTAACTCCTTAATCTTCGAGAAAATACTTTCTCTTAAATTTTCTTCAGAATTAATTAATGACATGTTTAATGTATAGCTAATTGGACTTGAACGCTTATTGGGGAACTGGAATTAACCATTAAATAGTAAACCCAGCCCATAGCCATTCATTAAAAACTTAGACCATAATTCAAAAAACAAATTTTCATTTTTCCCAGATGAATATCTGTGATTTTATTTTAATAGCAGACTATATAAAATAGTCTGCTATTCTTTTAATTATTACTTATAAACCATAGCGTTCCCATAATTGGGATTACTTTTTAATGAATTGGAAATTTCATATCCACAACGCAAGCTACGGACGGTTATATAACAGATATCATAAATTAAATTACCAAGGCCTCCCCCTTCAATATTCATCAATTCATCGGTTGTTAATTCTTCGATTTTCATAATTTGTTTTTTTAAAATAGTTTCGCAATTAATGTTATTTAAAATTTATTGTTATAGGTTCCATTCCATCCATCTGAAGCACCTGCTTTTATAGCGTCCCAATTGTTTGCAAGCTCCCATATAATCCCATACCAGCTGAATTTTTTCAACCAGCTAACTCCACCACCATCAATATTGACTAATTCTCCAGAATCAAGTTCAACTAATTTTAATTGTTTTAAATCCATAATTTTTAATTTTACTAAAACAGATAAAAAATGAATTGATTTTTGAACAGATCGAATCTTATCTAGGATGTGAAATAATACAGTCAATTACTGTAGTACTTAATGGCAGATTGTTTAATGCCAATTCAACATGCTTGTTTATGAGTCTGTTTTGCATATAAATTGCTCAATGTCCAAAAACTATTCAAATTCTTTCCTGCTTTCAATTTTTATAACACCTACTCTTTTCAGGCTTTTCGGTTTCTGCCTTCTGCTGTACAGCATCGATCGCGATATTCAAAGTAAAATATCTTCAGTTCAAAAAAACTATAGTGCGGTAAAAAAATTTTCAATGTTAATATCTTTTAATCATCCAGTTAAAGTTGCAAGAAATACTTTAGCCACATTGAGCTCCCGGTATTTCTGGGTACAGATTGGTCGAGATATAAGGCTTCATCCTTTTAACTATCAATAGTATGAGTATCACCCATTTTTTAAAACTATTCGCACACAACAGCATTAATGGGCCGATATAATTATTGAATCAGAAGGTGCTTAGACCATTTAGAGCAATTTTATTAAGGCAAAGAATTATAACCATCCCTAAAACCCCTTAACATATCTTCCCAATAAAAGAAAACTAATAAAACAAAGACTGCAAACCAGGTTAATTTACCGTACTTTTTCATAGCTGATTGAATTTAAGTGCGTGATTCAAAATAAAATATTTTAAAATACTATTATTTCACTATTTGAAGAATTATTTAGCTGATAAATGAGGGAACGGTAATTGAGGCCCAATGAGCATCAATCGGGAATGATCAGCAAACCTTAATTGTAAATCGTTTGCATCTACAACTCAGAATCATAAAACCACTTTCGATGGTTCAACTATTGAGGCATTTCCTCCTCAGTAACTGTTTTAAAATCAATTGATATCTTAATTTGAAAACTGCGACTGTAATAATAAGTGCCCAACTGACGGGAATAAACAATTGGAGCATCCCGAAGTTTTAACTCGTCAATTAGTTTATAGATCATTGAAGTAGACAAGTTCAATTTATTAGCCAACACACTTGGTGTACCAGTCCGACGGTGCTTGATTAGTTCATGCAGCCTGTTTATACGCTCAATTTGTTCCAGTAGTTTCATTTTTGAATATAATTTTGAAAGTCCATCGGAATTTGCTGAGACCATAAGTGATAATATTCACCCTGCTTAGAGAGAAGCTCAGCATGTTCTCCCTCCTCCGCAACTTTTCCGTCTTTTAAAACGATTATCAATCCGGCCCTTTGTATACTGCTAAGTCGATGCGAGATCATGATAACCGTCTTCTTCTCAGCCAATAAAAACTCTATTGCATTCTGAACAAATCTCTCAGACACCGGATCAAGAGAAGAGCTTGCTTCGTCCAAAATGAGTATCTCAGGTTCCCGATACAAGGCACGTGCAATTGCAATCCGTTGTCTTTGGCCCCCAGAAAGGCTTACTCCATTCTCTCCAAGCTGAGTCTGGAATCCATTTGGTAATTCATCAATAAATTGTGTTATTCCTAGCATATTGCAAATACTAATAATCCTTTTTATATCGGGCTGATCATCACCAATAGAAATATTAGTGATTATATCAGCAGAAAAAAGGTCTATTTTTTGAGGTACAACACCTATAATCCGCCGTAATGAACTGTTGCTGATGTGGTTTATAGAATAATCACCAATAAAGACCTGACCATTATTCAGCGGATAAATATTCTGTAGAATAGACATAAGGGTGGATTTTCCAGAACCACTCTCCCCGACTATTCCAGTCAGTTTTTGAAAAGGTATCTCTAAATTGAGCTTATCGAAAACCAAAACCCGGGAACCATACCGGAAGGAAACATCCACGAATCTGATATTTCCTATGTTAGAATTCGACAATTCAAACTTATAGTCCTCATTCTCCTGCTCCATCTCCATGATTTCAAATAAACGATCAGACGCAATTATTGCATCCTGAACAGTTTTATTCATACCTACAAAGGATGAAACTGGTCCGGTAAAATACCCGATCAGGGTATAAAAAGAAAGTAACTCGCCCGGACTGATTTGTTTATCAAGTACAAATCCTGCACCAACCCAAAGTAAAATAATTGTAAATGAATGGGAAACCAGTTCGGTTGAAGATCCTGAAAAAATTGAATTCATACCTGATTTATAAACTGAATCAAGAAGTTTCGAGAATCGTGCTTCAGTTTTCTGATTTGCATGATCCTCAAGTCCGAATCGTTTTATTGTACCGACAGCATTGAGGCTTTCAACCAACTGTGATTCCAAATCAGCGGCGTTCTCCATCAATTTGCGCTGAACTTTACTGTTCAGCCTGTTGGTAATTAGATAAATAGCAGAGTATATTGGAATTATAATCAAGATGAATAATGCAAGCTTCCAGTAATAGGTAAACATCATCATGAAAGCGAAAAGCAGCATAAAAAAGTTAACTGCTATATTGATAGATACATCATTTATAAATAAACGGATCTTTACAGCATCCCCAATTCTTGATGTAATATCACCTACCCGCATCGTATCAAAAAAATGCTGCGGTAACTTTACGAGGTGCTTATAGTAGCCAAGGATGAGTTGCGCATCTATCACTTGACCCGTCCGAATCATGAAATAACTTTTAAAAATGCCAATGATTACCTGTAGCGAGAGTATGATTAGCATTCCAATACTCATGATGTTAAGTAAATTCCTATTGCCGTCGACCAGCACAAAATCAACGATTTTCTGAACAAAAATTGACATGGAGAGCCCGAGCAAAGTATAGATGACCGCGCCAAATAAAGTTTGAATAAGAATTGATCTCTGAGGTTGTATCAGATTATAAAATCGCCTCATGGGACTTATCTTATGAATTCCCGGTACGAAATTGTCGTTGGGCGCCAACAATACCAATACACCGGTCCATTCTTCTTTAAATTCACTTAGCTTTTTAATAAGCAATTTACCAACCGCGGGATCCATAACACTAATCTTCTGCTTATTTATCCTGTAAATAACAACATAATGCTGAAGCTGACCATTTACTATGATATGAGCAATAGCAGGAAGTTGTATTTGGAAAAGGCTTTCAAAGGTTCCTCTAACCCCTTTTGCATCAAATCCAAGATGCTTTGCAGCTTCCAGCATTCCAGCGACATTAGTCCCTTTTTTATCTGTCCCGGCATGTTGCCTGATTCTTGTTACCGGTACATCAAGATTGTAAAACCTTGCTACCGAAGCAAGGCATGCTGCCCCGCAATCTGAAATATCTCGCTGTTTAACCTGGATGTTCATATTTTAGCTGTTTCCTCAGAAAGATTGGGATTTAGCCAATCGTCAAGCTTATCATAAAGTAAATCGTACAATGAACGCTCAGTGACAAGGAATCGGGCAGTAAAACTCATTCCTTTCCTTAAATTTCCTATGTAATTGTTCCGGAGTGTTAAATATTCCTTATCCAGAATACAACGTACCTTGAAAACCGCATTACCCTGGGCTGTAAATATGATATCATCAGAAATGTCAATTACTTCGCCCGAAATCAAACCCCATTGATTGTAATTAAAAGCATCAATCTGAAAGTTTACAGTCTGACCTTTTTTGATCAGGCCGATATCTGTTGGCTTTACATAACAAATTGCTATTAATTGAGTATCCGGAGAAATCTCCGCAATCTTTTGATTTGCAAACACATAAGAACCTGCCTGAATACCTGCCAGATTCTGGACTGAGCCATTGACATGAGCCCTAAGAATAAAAAGTTTTCCTTGCTCTGCAATATCTGCCTCACGAGACAGCAATTCACTTAACTCTCTCTGGAAGCCCTCAGCTTCCGTCTCCCATTGAAATTTCCATCTCTTTATTAGCAGAGTCTGATCTGAAACCGCTTTATCAAATTCAAACCTGAACTTTTCACTTTCGGCTAAAGTAATTGCTCCATTTTCATACAAAGTATTATATCTTCTAAAAATACGCTCTGCCTGGCCTTTATTCAATGAACTTATTTCGAATTCCTGCAGGAACTGCAACCAGGAAGCGCTGTATTGCTCGGTAAAAAATTCCCGCTTTATTGAAAATTCTTCCGGATGATTGGCATAATTCACTATGTGGCCGGCATCTGCAAGAAGCTGTTTAAGTTGTCCTAAACGCTTGTTTATTATATTGCTTTGTTGTCCGGGTAAGGAGGAATCTATCAGGAGAATCGTATCCCCTTTGAAAACTCTTTGATTATCCTTTAACTTTACATCAACTATCCTTCCACTTACCGAGGCCAGAAGTTCTGAACGCTCTAATGAGGACTGTATCATACCCTGACTATTAATACTAATTTCAACAGGTATAAATGGTAAGGAAGTCAAGGCCAATATAGTCGCCGATAGAATTACTAGGTAAATCACTCTGCTCCTTAAAACGGAACTATGATTCACAATGAATTTTATTGGTATATGCTGATCATTCCAGGATGAGATTGCCATTTTCAGAATCCTAATTTTTATTATCCAGCGAATTATTTCACAATTAACTGAATAAATATACTAGTGAAGATCTCAGGCCAGAATTTAATTCGAAGTCTTTTAGTAAGCGGTATATCTTGCAAAGTTAACGGCAGGATTAGAAGAAATTTAAATTGCAGCCAGGGGAAGGCTTTTAGGAAATGAGGTTTAAAATTGACCGTTTATTTAGTCAATTTTATCGAGCTGATCCAGCAAATCGTCAAGCCCATCCTCTGTTTTAGTGATCAATTTCCTCACAAAAAGATAGAAAGAATCAAGGCCTTCAATATCAGGCGAATATCCGCCATATTCAATTATACCAATTTTAGTGTTTAAATTATTGAAGAGTTCAAACGAAACTGTTCCTGCACTTTTCCCAATGTAAATCTTAAAATCAGCGATTGAAGTATAAAATGTATTTCCGTCTGCTTCCTCTTTCCAAAGTAGTCTGCCCTCTTTGCTTAGTTTCTTAACTCTATTGTAAACATCCAGGGTTTTCTGTGCTTCCATAATATTTATAAAAAATCAAATTATATTTCGCCGTTTCGCTTTCTTGAAAGCCATTCAGTACTCAATAATACAAGTATTAAGAAAAACAATAATTCCAATTCTATGAGTTCGCTATAGTTCGGATTTTCATAAGATATAGATTTTACCTTCTCATTTTTTCTGATTAATTCAGGTAATTCATCCAGCTGATTCTGAAATAGCATTTTTCCTCCATTCTGCATAGAAATAGCATACAATAACTGATGATCTGCTATAATTTGTTTGTACTCAACTTCCTGACTACTGATTATAAACTGACCTTCTGCCTGATATTTTAGCTTACCAACTGAGGTCAGGGCTTTATAACTATATTCTCCTGCAGGAAGTTCTCCCGCATCAAGCTCATAGGAATTTAATGCTCTTGAAAAGACAAATGAAAAGCTTCTGCCAGCTTTATTCTTCAAAGTAATATTAACATCTGGTTTATTT
>CAMBFY010000140.1 GCA_945865415.1 Sphingobacterium thalpophilum | reverse complement strand
TTAGATCTTCTTTAGAGGATATTTTTAAATTATTTGTTTTGAAAAACATCATCTTTAAAGATGGGCGGTCAATTTCAATAGCACTGATTTCAAGTTTACCTGAAGAATAAATTTTCCAAGGCTTAATTCTATTTAAGACCAATTCTTCTATTTCAACCTCATATAAGTGCCTTGGTGCAATACTATCCACCTTCATCTTTTCATAGACTAAGGTATCTGGTATGAATCTGATATCAGAAACATTTAATCTTCCGGTGATAAAATTCACCCGAATATCTCGAAATTCTATGCGGTATAAGCCATCCGTAGCCTTGCCGATCGACGCTTTAATCCTTTGTTTTAAAATAGGTTTCCAATAATAATTCAAATACACCGCCCCAATTCCAATAATAAACAGGGGTATCATTAACACTAAAATAACCCACTTTCGAAACCATGATTTGTTACTTTTCAAAACCATAAACTACTTCAGTTAAAAGCTAAGTTAACCTTAATCTTTAGTGTTAATCATAATATCTGATATGTCGGCACAATTTAAAAAGAATATCTACGCCCCAAAAAGAACCTCTGCCAAATTGTCATTTTGGAGAAAAAATCTTACTTTTGCAGTTAATAAAATAAAGAATGTTTGAGCGGCCAGTAAATTTAAAGAATCCATCCGAGACCACCTTACATGATGAATCGCGGCAAGGTGAAGCTTTGTTGTTAGAGAGCAGTGGTCAACACAAAGGGCGAAAACTTTATATAGAAAGTTATGGTTGTGCTATGAATTTCTCTGACAGCGAGATTGTTGCATCAATCATGCAGGATATGGGTTTTGAAACAACCTCACAATATAAAGAAGCAGATGTCATTTTTATAAATACTTGCTCAATCCGTGATAATGCAGAGCAAAGGGTAAGAAATCGTCTGCGGGAGTTTGGTGCTGCAAAAAACAAGCGCCCAGGAATGACAATTGGTGTATTGGGATGTATGGCTGAACGTTTAAAATCAAAATTTCTGGAAGAAGAGAAACTTGTCGATATTGTTATTGGCCCTGATTCTTATCGTGATTTACCAAATCTGATCAACAAATCAGATGAAGGAATACGTTCAGTGAATGTGCTTTTAAGCAGAGAAGAAACCTATGCAGATATCAGTCCGGTAAGATTGAATAGCAATGGAATCTCTGCCTTTGTATCCATTATGCGCGGATGCGACAATATGTGCTCTTTTTGCGTGGTTCCATTCACCCGTGGCAGAGAAAGAAGCAGAAATCCTCAAACAATTATACAGGAAGCCCGGGAATTATTTGAAAATGGCTACCGTGAAGTAACGTTACTTGGGCAGAATGTAGATTCTTATAAATGGGGAGGAACGGCCTCACCCGAGCCCTCTTCAAAGGAGATGGCGCCGGATATTTCATTACCCACTATTATCCATAGAGGGGACGGGGATGAGGCCCTAAACTTTGCAGGGCTATTAGAACTTGTTGCTCAAATCGATCCGCTCTTAAGAGTACGATTTTCAACTTCCCATCCAAAAGACATTACAGATGAAGTGATACTAACCATGAAAAAGTATGAAAACATCTGTAACCATATTCATTTACCTGTACAATCAGGGAACTCTCGTGTGCTTGAACTGATGAATCGTACTTACACACGAGAATGGTATATTGAGAGGATTGACACCATTAAAAAACTAATTCCCGATTGTGCAGTTTCAACGGATATCATTATCGGCTTTTGTTCTGAAAGCGAAACAGAGCATCAGGATACGCTGACCCTCATGGATCATGCACAATTTGATTTTGCATACATGTACACCTATTCAGAGCGCCCCGGCACACTCGCAGCAAAGCGTTTTGAAGACGATATTCCGGAAGCAGTAAAAACCCGTCGGTTTAATGAAATTCTAAAAAAACAACAGGAATGTTCTTTGAACCGATTGCAACAGCACATAGGTAAAACACATAAGGTGCTGATTGACGGGTACTCAAAAAAATCAGATCAGGATTTTTCGGGCAAGAGCGAACATAATATTACGGTAGTTTTTCCGGTAAATGATACAAAGAAAGCAGGCGACTACGTTGATGTAAACATAGAGCGTTGCACCCCAGCAACATTGATAGGGAGAATTAAGGCTGATGTGAAGATTTGAAAATGCCAGAAAACAAATTAAAATTCAGCCGGGTAATGTTAATTGGAAAAATTAAAGATTGATTTGGGAATGCAAAGGCATCATCAAATTCTCAAATCATCAAATCATCAAATTAGAGTAATGGATATTCAGGACATAAAAAATAGGTTTGGAATCATAGGAAATTCACCTTTCCTTAACCGTGCTATAGATATTGCCAGACAGGTAGCACCAACTGATATTTCGGTGCTGATTACAGGTGAAAGCGGTAGTGGTAAAGAGGTCTTTTCACATATAATTCATGCATTGAGTGCCCGAAAGCACGGACCATTTATAGCAGTAAACTGCGGTGCAATACCCGAAGGAACGATTGATTCCGAACTATTTGGCCACGAAAAAGGATCATTTACTGGTGCACATGATGCGCGCAAAGGATATTTTGAAGTTGTTGACGGAGGCACAATATTTCTGGATGAAGTCGCTGAACTGCCAATTGGTACACAGGCACGATTGTTAAGGGTATTAGAAACAGGTGAATATCTTCGTGTTGGCTCTTCAAAAGTTCAAAAAACTAATGTGCGGGTAATCGCTGCAACGAATAAGGATGTGTTCGATGCCGTAAGTGCCGGAAAATTCAGGGAGGATCTTTACTATCGTTTGAACACTGTGCCATTGAAAATTCCTGCACTAAGAGAACGTAAGGAAGATATAAATCTACTTTTCAGAAAGTTTATTGCCGATTTTACAGACAAGTATAGAAGTCCATCTGTTCAACTAGATGTAAGTGCCCAACAGGTTTTAATGAATTACAGCTGGCCGGGAAATGTTCGTCAACTTAAAAATATAGCTGAACAAATTGCAGTACTTGAAAAAGACAGAAATTTATCTGCAGAGCACCTTGAGAATTACATCCCAACAGAGGCAGGAAGTACACTGCCAATGAGGATTCCTAATCAGAATAAGGAAGATTTTTCTGAGCGTGATATCCTCTATAAGGTACTTTTCGATATGAAGAAGGATATGATGGAATTGAAAAAATTAGTTGCTGAAATTATCCAGAATGGTGGAAATACCGCCAATATTCAATCGAACCAGAAAATAATTAATCAACTTTACAGGGATATTGAAATACCCGGCAGTAATAATCTAACTAATGATCCTCATCAACTGGTTATTCATCAACCCGATAATGATAAATCATATGATATGATGGATGAGGCAGAAGAGGTTGAGGAGTCTCTGTCATTGATAGACAAAGAATCAGACCTGATCAAAAAAGCGCTCAAAAAACATAAAGGCAAACGTAAATTAGCTGCCCATGAATTGGGGATTTCAGAACGTACATTGTACCGTAAAATAAAGGAATTAGAACTTTAAGACCTACCCGAAAAATGCAAAAAATCCTTTCAAAATTTAAAATCATTCTTATTCTTCCTCTGGTATTGATATCACAGGCCTGCGGCACCTATTCCTTTTCAGGTGCTTCAATTCCTGCTGAAATGACAACAACATCAGTACAATTCTTTGAAAATACCTCGGCATTGGTAGTACCCTATCTCAGTCAGCAGTTTACCGAAGGATTAAAAGACAGAATAAGAAACCAATCCAGATTAAGCATTGTCAGAACTGAAGCAGATGCGAACTTTGAAGGGCGAATCACCGATTATACAGTCAGACCGGTGGCTATCCAGGGAAATGACAGAGCAGGTTTGGACAGAGTTACTGTAACCGTTAGTGTAAAGTATACCAATGTGCTAAACCCGGAATTAAATTTTGAACAATCATTTCAGGCATTTCAGGAATTTAGTGTGAATCAGGGGCCGATACAATCTCAGGAACAAAAATTATTAGCCCTGATTATCAGGCAGCTCACCGAGGATATTTTTAACAAGGCTTTTGCCAATTGGTAATTAATATTTAGCTTTCGAAAAACTCAACAAATTGGAACAGGTTAATCAGCACGAAAAATTCAAACAATTGTTTCTAAAGTGTATTGCAGATCCTTTAGCTATATCAGAAGGAGATTCAAAAATTTTAGAAGCAGGCCTTGCGAATTTTCCATATTGCCAGGTTTTAAATCTATTCTACAGCCGTTCCTTATCGCTATCAGATAACGAAAAATTAAACAAGCAACTAAGTTTTTCGGCAATTCTAATTCCTGAAAGAAAAATTCTGTACACGATTCTGAATGAGCCTGAAAAGCTTAAAGAGAATGAAAAATTAAAATATATTGAATCGCTATTATTTGGAGAGCAAGATCCAAATGATGAGGGAATACATGAAATTGAAAACTCAACAGATCATTTTGAAGAAAATTTTATTTGGGCCGAAAATAAAATTGCGCCTGTAGTAACTTCAGAAAAACCCGATAATCAACTAATTGAAGGTGATTTAATTTCCTCTATCATTGAAAGCAAATATGAAGGCGAAATTGCTGTCGAAGCTGAAAAAGACAAACATCCAGACAAAGATGATATTTGGTCAGCAAAAATTGTAAGTGCTTCTGAAATTAACTCAGAACCCGTACCTGAGTTAGAGCAGCTAGCAATTAAGTCAGTAGCATTGCCTGAGAAATCAGAAGATCTTTTAGGAGATAGTATACAGACTGAAATAGAAATAGAGGAAATAAATTTATCAGAGCAGCCCGATGAAAACGAAGAAAAGGAAACCATTGAAGAGACAGGGCACGATAGAACTGAATCACCGGAAGACAAAGTAGAAGAACATACCTTATCGGGTGATATTTTTCACACAATAACTCAAAGTACAGAATCAGAAGTTGATTTGAAGATAGAAGAAAAATTAGAAAAGCTTTCTGACATTGAGGAATCAAATCAAACAGAGGTAAATCAAGATCTTAGAGAAACATCGGAAAGCTCCAGTAAAGATTCCTCAAATTTAGAAAATAAGGATTCAAAGACAGATCAGGAATTATCTGCATACGATGACGATAAAATGCCCTATTCATTTTTATGGTGGTTGCAAAAGACCAGAATGGAGTATTCAAGTGCCTATCAGCCTTATGCTGATCTCAAATTAGACACCAATCAGGATATCAAATTAAATTCTGTCGATCAGTTAAGCAATCAGATAATTGAGAATATATTCCACTTGCAATCACCTTTGGAGAAAGTTGAAAATGCCCCAAGGACAGTTCCATTCCAGATTAAACGTAAGGAGGATTCTATACTTGAGAAATTCATAAAAGAAGAACCGCAGATCAAACCCCCTAATTCACAAAAATTAGATACCGAGAACAAAGCAAGGAAAAGTGCTGAAGACCCAAACGATTTGGTTTCAGAAACATTGGCTCAAATTTATGCTGATCAAATGTTGTATTTAAAAGCCATTTCCACATACAAAATATTAAGTTTGAAAGTTCCGGAAAAAAGCACGTACTTTGCCGACCGAATTCTTGAATTAGAAAAGAAAGTAAATTTATAATTATGTTGTATACAGTTATCATCCTTGCAATTATCATTTGCGTATTATTAGTGCTGATCATTTTGATCCAAAATCCTAAAGGAGGTGGTCTATCATCCGGATTTGCCGGTTCAAACAATATAATGGGGGTACAACGTACAGGTGATTTTTTGGAAAAAGGAACCTGGATACTAGCGGTATCATTAATGGTTTTAGCATTGATGGTTAATGTTGTTGTTCCGCGGGGAGGAGTAGTTAACCAGGAAATGAATGATATTCAAAACCAGATTAACAAACCTGCTGCTCCGGTTGCTGCACCATCTGGTTTGTCTTTACCGGTTGATAGCACTAAAAAATAATAAATTATTTTAAAAGAACAGAGGCTGTCTCAAAAGAGCAGCCTCTTTTTTATGCAATAAATAGTTAATTTTATTTGCATAATACATTGGTATTCAGTATATTGATGTATGAAAAGCAATCGAAAAATGCCTGTTTTCAAAAGCTATAATCCTCATCAGCAATTCTTACTGCCTCCTTCTCTGGACGAATTGATCCCACAGAAGCATCCGGTCAGGTTGGTTGGGTCAGTAATCGATGAAATTGATCTGGATATCCTTTCAAACCAATATAAAGGGGGAGGTACTTCCAGCTATCATCCAAGGATGCTTCTAAAGGTATTGGTTTATGGCTATTTGAGTAACATTTATTCCAGCCGAAAACTAGAAGCAGCCTGTAAGGAAAATATTCATTTTATGTTCCTTTCGGGGATGAGCTATCCTGATCATCATACCATTAACCGTTTTAGGAGTGAGCGGCTCAAACACGTTCTTAAGGAAGTTTTTGCCCAGGTCGTCTTTCTGCTTAATGAAACCGGACAAATTGAACTAAAAGATATTTATACCGATGGTACCAAGATAGAGGCCAATGCCAATCGCTATACTTTTGTATGGGGCAAGGCCATTAAGACCAGTCAGGAACGGATTGCCAGTCAGTTGGAAGAGTTATGGAGCTATTCCCAGCAAGTAGCCAAAGCCGAACGGCAACAGACCCCTCCCGTCTTTAACGATACGGATCCGGAAAAAGTAAGACAGACAATCCAGTCGATAAACCAGTCGCTCAGGGATAAGCAAGTAGACCCTAAGGTAAAGCAAAAGCTGAATTATGCCGCTAAGAACTGGCCGGCAAAGCTGGAGCAGTATGCCCGCCAAAAGGAGATCTTGGGTGAGCGGAACAGTTATTCTAAAACAGATCCGGACGCTACTTTTATGCGGATGAAGGAAGATCATATGCTGAATGGGCAGTTAAAACCGGGGTACAACCTGCAGATCAGCACACATAAGCAGTTTATCGTTAATTACACCATCCACCAAAAGCCAACCGACACTACTACGCTTATCCCGCACCTGGAAGCATATAAGAAAATGTATGGCTTTCATCCCCAACAACTTACTGCAGATGCCGGATATGGAAGCCACCAGAATTATCAGTTTCTGAACCAAGAAAACGTAGAGGCATTTGTTAAATATGGTTCTTTCGCCAAAGAACAACAGCAGCCAATCACGACTCAAATTGGTCATCCCGATCAGCTGCATTATGATGCACAGGGTGACCACTATATTTGTCCAATGGGGCAGAAAATGGACTTCATCGGAACAGTCACAAAATTAACTGCTGCCGGATTTAAACAACGATTTTCCAGATACCAGGCAAAAAAATGCTCGGGTTGCCCGCTGCACAGCGCTTGTCATAAACAACAAGGAAACCGGATCATGGAAGTAAACCATGAGCTTAACCGTTTGAAAGCCATAGCCAGAGAAAAACTGTTATCACCAGAAGGGATAGCTAAACGAAAACAGCGATGCTGTGATGTGGAACCCGTCTTTGGTAACATCAAGCAAAACAAAAACTTTAAACGATTTATGCTTAGGGGATGCGATAAAGTAGAAATTGAAGCCGGATTGATCGCATTAGCTCATAATCTGAAGAAATGGGCAGCATGAGTCCAATCTTTTATCGATTGTTTCTCCCGGAATTGAAACTCAGCAAAGAGATCAATATATTTATGAATAAAAAAAGACTGTCTTGAATTACGTTTCGAGACAGCCTCTTTTTTTT
>CAMBFY010000139.1 GCA_945865415.1 Sphingobacterium thalpophilum | reverse complement strand
TCCGGCCATGGAGCACCTTTTTTAATCCAGAAATCAATGACAGCAATATCATTTGCGGTAAGTTTTTTACCTTTGGAAGGCATAATATCTTCATGATTTGAAGTCAGGCTAATACGTCTAAACAGTTCACTCTCTTCGGGCTTCCCCGGTACAATTACTTCTCCGTTTTCTCCGCCTTTAAAAACAAAATCCTTGCTATCGAGTCTTAATTCGCCTTTAACTTTTTCATCTCCATGACATTTATAGCAATTATGTGCAAAAATTGCTCTGACTTTAAGGTTAAGTTCCTTCTCCTGGGCTTTTGTCAGGGTATCTTTATCATTCGTACTAGAGTTAATATCAAAGCTGATGGTTTCGGCATTCTGATAATTGTCCGACCAGGGTAATGTGCTCGAGAGATAATCCTCTCCATGAGTTAAAGAAGCACCTAAATGACCGGCTATTATGATCCCCATGCAAGTGATAAACAGAGTGAAGCGATAAGTTTTGATGTGCTGGATTTGATGTTCTACCCAAATTCTCTGGTGCAGAAACCAAACCAGAATTCCTGAAAAAGCGGTACTGATTCCGAGCCATTGGTGTAGTATCAGATTTTCACCGTATTCAGCACTTCCTGAGAGGAGAATACCGAAAATTGCAGAAATTAATGAAGAAATAATTCCGGTAATCAGTAGTATTTTAATACCGGGCCTTAAGGTAGAATTGAAATTTTTTATTGTACTAAGCTCGAGGATAGCAGTAAACAGGAGCAGAGCTACCGGAAAATGAACTGCTAAGGGATGTAGCCTTCCGAACAATCTTAAAAACCAAAAATTTTCCGGATTGAAACTTAGTATTGCATTAGAAGAAGCAAAATCATTATAGATAAGCTGAAGCAGAAACATTGAAAGGAGAATAATGAAAAGTGCAATCAGCTTACTATTTCCGAAAAAATTATTTTTTGCATTATTACTCATTGGCTCCTGATCATGATTTGTTAAATAAATCTAATATTTATTCAGGAAACAATATAGTAAATACCTTGTCTAACAAGGAGATTGCCTTTAAATTTATTTGGCAACATCGCGATTTATGTCGCTAATTAATTGAAGGATAAAATTTTTAAATTCTTGGCGCTGCCGCACCATTGTTTGTTTCTTTCTGGTCGCTATCACATACGACCCCTTCAGGGTCGGGATTTCCGTTTTAATATGATGCTATAAACATTTGACCCCTTCAGGGTCATTGAAAAATCTACACTGGAAGTATCATCGTCCATTCAACAGTTCTTAAGTTAGTTGACATTACAGATTAGACGACCCCGAAGGTGGTCGTATGTTTATAGAAAAACCCAATAGCCAGTCCCGACCCTTTTAGGGTTCGCATGTGAAAATTCGATAAGTGCGACCACCGAGATAGACTGGATCTCCAACTAAACGATTTCTGTTCCAATGGATTGGATATTTTAATGGTTTGGCTTAGGTTTGGGGCTGAAGCCCAATCTAAAAACCGAACATTGACCCGGAGCTGAAGCACCGGGCTAATTTACGAAACGGCCATCCCGAGGCACAGTATTTGCTATTTAATCATGGCACAAATTCAGTCGCTCAATAAGCTCCAGCTTTAGCTGGGCTTACCGAGTTTTTTCATTTCCAGCTTTAGCTCAAAATTCTGGCATTAGCCTAACAGTCGAATTTATTTCAAATATTGATCAATATCCCCCTTTGTAATCAATTTGAACGGAATTAATACTTCCTTTTCAACTTTTTGCCCCTGAGCAAGTTTAATTGCCGTTTCAATGGCTCCGGCGCCCTGTTTACGGGCATCCTGAAAGACTGTGGCATCTAAACTTCCTTTTTTGACTGCCTGCAATGCATCGGCAATTGCATCTATACTTACAACAATCACTTTATCTTTCATTCCTGCATCCTGTAAGGCCTTTACCGCTCCTAGTCCCATTTCATCATTGTGGGCAAATACTGCATCGATTTTAGCTCCAAAAGATTGAATCCAGTTTTGCATTAAGTCCATGCTTTTTGATCTGTCCCATTCAGCAGTTTGCTGAGCAAGCATATTGAGCCCCGGATATTGAGCCATAATTTCTTTCGCACCCTGTTCCCTTTGAATTTGAGCGGCTTGGCCATTCAGTCCCTGAATCATCACGATATTTCCCTTGCCTTTCAACCGTTCTGCGATAAATTTCATTGCAATTCTGCCTGATTCAACATCATTTGATCCAACAAATGCGGTTGGCTGCACTTTGGTAGCTGAATTTACATTTACTATGGGTATACCTGCAGCCAGGGCCTTAGTTACAGCAGGGGAGCAGGCCTCATATTCACAAGGGTTCAGAATAATGACATCAACCTTTTGTGCAATAAAACTTTCTATCTGTTCAATTTGCTTCAAAGGAGAACGTTCTCCATCAACAATAATTAATTCTGCTCCTAATTCTTGGGCCTTATTCTGCATCTCATCGCTGATATTTACAATGAACTCATTTTGCATACTCAGCATGGATATGCCTATGACTATTTTATCTGAATCATTTTTTTTGCCGCTTTGAGGTTCACTGCAAGCTGTGATGAGTAAAAACAAGCTAGAAAGCAGCAGGTACGTATTTTTCATTTCCTGTATTTTAAGAATTCGATTTTTGGTTCAAGCTATCTAACACCACAGCCCCTATAATGATAATGCCCATCACTACCTGTTGATAATAGGAGGTAACGTTTAATAAATCTAAGCTATTATTTATTACTCCAATGAGTAAAACACCAATCAGCGTTCCGATCATGCTGCCTTTACCTCCTGTAGTACTGGTTCCTCCGATGACCACCGCAGCAATAGCATCTAATTCAAAACCTGCTCCGGCATTTGGCTGTCCGGTAGTTATTCTTGAGGTCAGCAATATTCCGGCTAAGCCAGCTAATAAACCTGAAATGGAATATACGATCATTTTAACCTGGTTTATGTTTATTCCTGATGCCCGGGCTGCCTGTTCATTTCCTCCAACTGCGTAAATATAACGGCCCAAAACAGTTTTATTAAGTATTATTGAGCAAAGCAGAAACGTTAAGATCAGTATAATTATTAGGAAAGGTATACCCAGAATCTTACCGCTTCCAATAAAGACAAATGGATCTGAAAGATTGGAAACCGGTCGTCCCTTACTTAAAATCAGGGCTAATCCTCTGAGAATTGTCATGGTGCCCAGTGTTACAATAAAGGGGGCTATTTTACTTTTGGTAATTAGAAATCCATTAAAAACACCTGCAACTAAGCCGGCTAGCAGACCTGCAGTAACAGGAACTATAAGCGGGTAACTATCGGGATGAGCCAGCATTGCAGCACTCACTCCCGCCATAGCAATGATCGATCCCAATGAAAGATCGATGCCGCCTGTAATAATCACAAATGTTACCCCAAATGCTAACAGTGCATTGATAGAAACCTGGGTGATTATTATGGTCCAGTTTGAAACAGTTAAAAACTGCGGCGAAATAAATGAAATAATGAGGCAGATAATGCTGAAAACGATAAAGATACCGTACTGCCTAAGTTTTTTAATGTAATGCATACTGCATGATTTTTTCCTGATTAGCTTCTTTTTGTGTTAAAATAGTTTTTTGTTTCCCTTTTGAGAGGACCAAAATTCGGTTACTCATTCCTAAAATTTCAGGTAATTCGGATGAGATCATAATGACTGCTAATCCATTTTTAGTCAATTGACTGATTAGTTTGTAGATTTCCTGTTTCGCACCAATATCTATTCCACGGGTAGGTTCATCCAGGATGATCAAAAAGGGGGATGCCATCAATACTCTTGCAATCACCACCTTTTGCTGATTTCCGCCGCTGAGGTTTATGACTTTCTGGTTGAGACCAGAAGCTTTGATTTTTAACTCATGAGCTAACTTAGCCGTAGCTTTATGTTCTTTATTTTCATCGATCAGCCATCTTTTGGAAAAATTAAGTATGCTCGAAAGACTAATATTTTGATTAACAGGTAATTCCGGGATAAAGCCCAGAGCCTTCCGGTCTTCACTCACATATCCAATTCCTTTACTAATCGCATCTTTTGGTGACCTGATCTGAACAGCTTTGCCTTTCAACAAAATTTCACCGCTGTCGAAGCTGTCTAATCCGAAAATAGCACGTGCAATTTCAGTTCTTCCTGCACCCATTAAGCCCGCAATACCAAGCACCTCACCTGCATAAACTTCAAAGTTAATATCAGAAAATTTCCCCTTTTTAGAAAGGTTTTTAACCTCCAGCACAATTTCATCATGAGCAATAGATTTTGTGGTAAACAGTTCTTCAATTTCGCGGCCAACCATCAGGGCAATTAAACTATTCTTATCCAGATCTGCGGTATTTTTTGTTGCTATAAACTGACCATCCCTTAAAACGGTGATGCGGTCGGCAATCTGGTATATCTCCTCCATTTTATGGGAAATGTAGATAATAGCTACGCCCTTACTTTTTAGATCTTTAATGATTTTAAATAATATTGCAACCTCTTTCTCTGAAAGTGCTGAACTGGGTTCATCCATAATGATCACTGATGCATTATTGGATACCGCCTTTGCGATCTCTATTAATTGCAATTCGGCAATGCTGAGGTATTTTGCCTTTGTTTTGCAATGGATTTGCAAACCCATTGACAGTAATAAATCTTCAGCCTGTTGATTTATTACCTTTTCGTCCAGCAAAAATCCCCGCTTCATTTCCCTCCCTAAAAAAATATTCTGAGCCACAGTCAACTCAGGAATCATAAGTATTTCCTGATGAATCATTGAAATGCCTTTCTGCATGATTGAATAGACATCCATGTGGTCAATTTGCTCAGAATTTAATGATATAGTACCAGAATCGGCTTTTAACAGTCCGATCAATATTTTCATAAATGTTGATTTTCCTGCTCCATTTTCCCCCATTATGGCATGCACTTCACCTCTTAAAAGATCAAAATTGATGTTATCCAGTGCTTTTACACCGAGAAATGATTTTGAAAGACCTTTTACCTCAAGAATTTGCTCAGCAGGAAAATGCATTTAATTTGATTAACTATATTCTGACAGATGAATTTACCAAAATGCAATTAACAAAAAAATCCCCGATAGTGCTAAAGGGGATTAAATTTTAAATGATTAAATTCTACTGTTTTGAGTCCAGGAATTTTGATTCAATTATCTTCATGCGATCCTGCAATTTTTTAAGAACGGCGGTTTGTGCATTTTTTTCTGAAAGTTTGACCAATTCACTCATCACATAAACACCTAATTGTATCTCACGGGAATTAAGATTCTCTTTAGTTTTAGCAATAGCTGCCATGTAATTTAGCTGATCCTCAATGTAAGCTGCGGTATTCAAAGTCAGTTCATTTGCTTTGGCCGGCTCTTTTAGTTTGTACAACAAATCTGCCATGTAAAATTTGCGTATGGTGAAGTTCAGGGAATGATTTTTATCAGGAACTACCTCCATGCATTTCAATAATAGCTTTCTGGCTTCCTCTGTACGACCTTCTTTGTAAAGATTTTCAGCAAGAATATTGAAGTGATTGATCATGGTATAGCTCATTCTTAATGATTCGGGGTCTAAATACCCGGCATTTTTCATATTGCCCCATTTAAACTTGGTCATTAGGTTGGTATACATCTGATCAGTATTTGTTAATTCAGGTTTTTCAGCAGCAGAATCAACCTGAGCCTTTTTAAGCGGCAACAGTCGATAGGCAAAGCCCTCATTGTACAGGAAATCTCCCAAACCGATGTAGTTGTCATCAGGCACGGTGATTGCGAAATAAACCGGGCGCTTCCAGTTGTTATGAGCCAGAACATCGATCATTGCAAGCTCAGTTTTGGACACATAATTTTTATTGTACTTCCATTCCATAGAAGTAGTGATCAGATCTCTTTTGCTTTCAGGTAAAGTTTTACTGCCAATGATCTGATCAGGGTCAATGCTTATCTTAAAGTTCTTAGTGGGTAAAAAGTTTTCTTTGGAACCATCCTGATAAGTTGCTTTATCTGCATCACTGTCTGAAGTCATGATATCAAAAATATCCTTCAACTCAACAGCGCCTACAGCATTATAATCCTGATAACCCATTACATCACGAACCCCTTGAACAAACTTTTCATCAGGCATAGTGATTGGTAAAGCATCAGCCTGATTAACTTTCTTTTTCATTTGCCGGATATACCAGTCTGTTCCAAGTAAGCTTAAATTTACCACCCTTACATCCGTTCTGATGTTTTCAACTTCCTGAACATACCAAAGAGGGTAAGTATCATTATCCCCATAGGTAAACAAAATTGCATTTGGCGCACAAGATTCCAGGTAATTGGCTGCCATATCACGGGCTGTGAATTTAGAGGAGCGGTCATGATCATTCCATCCTTCTTTTGCCATGAGTATTGGAGCTGCAAGTAAACCTATTAGGGTTGCAAGAAGGGCGGCAGTTGGAGCTTTAAATCTTGGTTTGAAGAAATCTGCAATTCCCGCTACTCCCAGTCCGATCCAGATTGCAAAAGCATAAAATGAACCGGTGTAGGCATAATCCCGTTCCCGGGGTTGAAGTGGATTCTGATTCAAATAGAGAACAATGGCCAGGCCTGTAAAAAAGAAAAGCAGACCAACAATTCCGGCATCTTTCTGGTTTCGTTTAAAATGCCATAAAGCGCCAATGATTCCCAAAATGAAGGGAAGGAAAAAGAATCTGTTGAATGCATTGTTTTCAAGCTGACTTTTAGGAAGTTCATATTGGCCGCCTAAAAGCATATTATCGATGAATTTTACTCCCGATAACCAATTTCCGCGGGTGTAATCACCATGACCCTGCTCATCATTCTGTCTGCCTACAAAGTTCCATGCGAAATACCGTGTGTACATGAAACTGGTTTGGTAACTGATTAAGAATCCCAGATTGTTTATAAAGGTAGTGGATTGATCTTCCGCCATTCCCATCCAATCGCGGTAGAAGCCAACATGCTGTGGATCATCACTGTACATTCTAGGAAGGAGGGTATTTCGGTCGTAAATACGCTCATATTTCTGACCTGCATTTTCATATTTCTCTTTACCCTTACGATAAATAACATCACCATTTTTGCTATCAATTGGCTTAGAGTCAAAATACTGACCATAAAGTAAAGGGCGATCGCCATATTGTTCGCGGTTGACATAGCTCAATAATGAAAATGCATTTGAAGCATCACTATTATTCAATGTAGGATCTGCCTTTGCTCTGATGACAATCAGCGCAAAGGAACCGTATCCAAATATGATGAAGACCACAGAAATTAAAGCCAAATTTAAAACCCTTCTTTTTTCACGGATTTTCAGTACATATTCGAGTCCGGCAAGTAGAATTGCAGCAATCACAAGTCCTGAAATACCACCACCAAGAGTCATTAGTATACCAAATGCACCAATTGCGAGCATCAGGTTTAGTTTATTGCCATTTAAGCTGTAAAGGATTCCTGCCGTTAGACATATGACAATCAGAAGCCCGAAAAACACTACACCCGAACCAAATGCGAGTCCAAGGGTATTTACAAAAAACAGGTCTGAGTATGCTGCAAATTTGATAATGTATTGAACAATTCCATATTGTATAAAAGCCAGAATAATCATCCCTACGAGTAATGCGAGCAAGGTGCCCGAAGAAGTAGGCGTTTTAGACC
>CAMBFY010000138.1 GCA_945865415.1 Sphingobacterium thalpophilum | reverse complement strand
ATTAGCTCATAATCTGAAGAAATGGGCAGCATGAGTCCAATCTTTTATCGATTGTTTCTCCCGGAATTGAAACTCAGCAAAGAGATCAATATATTTATGAATAAAAAAAGACTGTCTTGAATTACGTTTCGAGACAGCCTCTTTTTTTTACAAAGACGAAGCTTAGAAACGCGGACTTGCAGTAACAGCACTTGAAGGCGCACTTTCATTCTTAAGTCTGTCAATTGCAGTAACCACATACGTATAACTACGGTTAGCATTCACTAAAGTATCTGTAAATGTAGTTTCTGATGCTTTAAACGAGACCTTTAAGATATGGTGGGCCTGCTCGATATCCATTTTTTCACCACGGTTAACCCGGTAAATTACATATCCAAAAGCCTTATCTCCATCACTCGCTTCAGTGGGTGACTGCCAGCTTAATGCAACACCCTCAGCTACAGCTTTTGCTGTTAGCACTGTAGGAGCATTGGGTTTTACTTTATCAAGCCAAGGCATGGTTGGCTGAAGTGCTGGATAGCGATAAAAATCGCTACGCAACGAGTCTTTTACACCAGCCAAATTATTTGTGACCGACTTAGAACTGAAAAATACACTACCATGTGTGTTTTTATTATTTCTCAAATACCGAATTTGCTTGGGTATCTGTGACCTATCGCTCCAGCCTGGACGATTCTCCAATGCCCTGTAAACTCCCTGTCCAATGTATAAATGCTTTCCGAAGGTATTATTACTCCACCAATCAAGTAATTTATCATAAGGTGCAACCTGGTATCCAAAAGGAAAATAAATTTGAGGGTTGATATAATCAAGCCATCCTGATTGTACCCATTTACGTGCATTTGCATAAAGTTTGCCATAACCGTCAAATCCATTGCTTTCAGAGCCCTCAGGATCCTGAGACTTATTTCGCCAAATACCAAAGGGGCTTACACCAAATTTGAGGTGTTTTTTTGCATTATGAATGCTGTCTGATAACGTATGAATCAGCGTATCCACATTATTCCTGCGCCAGTCTTCAATAGTTTTGAATGCGCTTCCATATTTATAATACGTTTCGCTGTCTCGAATCGGTTGAGCCTCAGGATACGGATAAAAATAATCGTCAAAATGAACCCCATCAATATCGTAATTACGAACTACATCCATAATTACACCTACAATATATTTACGTACTTCGGGTAGCCCAGGATTGAAAAGTTTCTTACCCCCATAAGTAAAGAACCATTCTGGTTTTTGTTTGGATATATGATTAGCTGCGGTATGTGCATCAATAAGATTATGTGTTGCACGATATGGGTTGAACCAGGCATGTAATTCCATACCACGCTTATGCGCTTCCTCAATTGCAAAATCAAGCGGATCATAGTTCGGAACAGGTCCGATGCCTTGGTTTCCTGTCAAAAAACGGCTCCATAGCTCACGGCCTCGGCCATAAAATGCATCAGTCGCCGGTCTGATCTGCAACATAATAGCATTAATTCCGCTTTTCTGATGATCATCAAATATGCGTATTAGCTCAGCTTTTTGTATTGCAGAACTTAATCCCGGTTTGGAAGGCCAGTCAATATTGGCAACTGTAGCTACCCATACCCCTCTGAACTCCCGTTTAGGATTGGATTTAATTTGAGATCTCAAATAAACAGGTGTAATAACAAGAAACGTGAAGATGAAAACTATTTTTCTAAGCATGTAAAAGAGGGGTATTCGGTTTGTAAAGATAATTAATCTAATTAATTGCAATATTGTATTTTAAGCAACAATTTGAAATAAACAATGCCAAAAATAGTCTAATTTGAGTCCTTAAGCTGCATTATAGCCTATGACAGAGTAAAGCCATTTCAAAATTTGTTAAAAGCCAATGCTTAAATAATATATTTGTTTCAAATGATGTTTCAATAAAAAAACTCAAAAGGAACATTTTGTATCGTTAAACAGATAATTGAACATGGAAAACCCTAAACAGGAGCAACCAATACGAAAGGACTCAAATAAGATTTATTTTTTGGTTGCTGTGATACTTGCTTTGCTTGGAACCAATGCCTATTTATTTTTTAAGGATAAGAAAGCTAATGATCGGATAGTTACGATAAGTGATGAAAAAACCAGAATGCAGACCGAAATTGATAAAATTGAGGCTGAACTGGATATTGCAACAAGCAATAATTTAAAACTCTCCGATCAAATGCTGAAAGAACAGACCATAGCCAGAGAAAAGATTGATGAGTTAAGGTCTGCCCTCAAACAAGGACAACTCACACAGGGTCAGCTTGCCAAGGCACAGGAAGAGATTAAGCAATTAAAATATTTTGTTTCCAAATACGCTACAGAAATTGATGAACTTAAAAAACAAAATCAAGATTTAACAAGTGAGAGAAATGACCTATTGTCGACTGTTGACTCTGTTCGCACAAAAGCAAATGAGTTGGAAAAGCAGAATGAAGAATTAAATACTAAAGTCCAGGCTGCTGCCGCGATAAAATCCGCGAATGTTTCGATTGCTGCATTCAACATTCGCAATAGCGGAAAAGAAAGCATGGTCACCCGTGCCAATACTACTGATAAGCTAAGAGTAAATTTTTCATTGGTAAATAATTCTTTAGCTCAAAAAGGTTTACATACTATTTTTCTAAGAGTAATAGATCCAAGCGGCAACCTGGTAATTGCCAATAATGGAGGGCTATTTGTTTCTGACGATGAAGAATTACAATACTCCTACAAAACAGCTATAGAATTTGCCAATGACGGAAGAAACTATACCATAGACTGGACGGATGGAAGATCTTATCAAAAAGGTTTGTATACAATAATACTCTATGCAGATGGGTACATCATGGGGAAAGGTTCGGTTACTCTAAGGTAATTGTTATACCTAAATCACTCGTTTTTGGAGAATTGAATAAGGTGAATAAATATGCTAAAATCAGGCCCCTTCAGGGAAATTCAATGATTACGGTTATAATTCCGCACTAAATGTTGGTATACTGCGGTCAACCTTCCTTACAAGACCCTGCAATACGCTACCCGGACCAACTTCAGTAAAGGACGTTGCTCCGTCCTGCAACATTTTTTCAATAGTCTGGGTCCAGCGAACAGCACCTGTTAACTGAGAAATGAGATTATGTTTAATATTGGCTACATCAGTGTATGGTTTTGCATCAATATTCTGATAGATTGGGCAAACTGGTTCATTAATTTCAGTGTTCTCAATTGCTGATTGCAATTCAACCCGGGCAAGTTCCATTAAAGGGGAGTGGAATGCTCCACCCACATTCAGTTTTAAAGCTCTTTTTGCACCAGCCTCAATTAATAATTCACAAGCTTTATCAATGCCTTCAATTGAACCCGAAATAACTAATTGGCCTGGACAATTATAATTTGCAGGCACAACAACATCACTTATACGAGAACAAATATCTTCCACCGTAAAATCATCAAGCCCCAATATCGCTGCCATGGTAGAAGGTCTGATTTCACATGCTTTTTGCATTGCATTGGCACGAGCACTCACCAAGCGCAACCCATCTTCAAAAGATAAGGCCTTTGCAGAGACCAGGGCAGAAAATTCACCCAAAGAATGACCCGCAACCATTTCGGGCAAGAATTCACTTTTTAACTCATTGGCAAGAATTACTGAATGAAGAAAAATGGCAGGCTGAGTGACATTAGTTTGCTTTAAATCTTCATCTGTACCCTCAAACATAATATCTGTAATCCTAAAACCAAGGATCTCATTCGCACTTTCGAATAGATTTCTTGCTGCTTCAGAATGATTGTAAAGATCTTTACCCATTCCAGAAAACTGGGCACCCTGTCCCGGAAAAATATATGATTTCATGTCAATAAATACCCTTTAGGGTTATAAATGTTTAAAAAAAATAGAAATAATTAGCTCAAGCTTGCTGTTACTAGCCTCAAAAATTCTGAACGGGTAGTTTCATTTACAAATTCACCCGTAAAGGCAGAGGTGGTAGTTACTGAACTTTGCTTTTGTATACCCCTCATAGACATACAAAGGTGTTTGCATTCTATAACTACTGCAACACCAGCAGGGTTCAGTGTATTCTGAATACAGTCACGGATTTCATTGGTTAAACGCTCCTGAACCTGCAGCCGACGAGCGAATGAATCTACAACTCTCGGAATTTTACTTAGGCCAACAATATAACCGTTTGGAATATAGGCCACATGAGCTTTACCAAAGAAAGGTAGCATATGATGTTCACACATTGAGAATACTTCAATGTCCTTTACCACCACCATTTGACTGTATTCCTCCTTAAACATGGCACTTTTCAAAATTTCTGCAGGCTTTGCATTGTACCCATGTGTGAGAAACTGAAGCGCCTTTGCCACACGCACAGGGGTTTGTAAGAGTCCTTCACGAGTCGGATCCTCACCTAAGTCAGCTAAAATTGCTTGGTAATGAGAGGCAATTCGTTCAATCTTATCCAGATTGTAATTATCTATCTTAAGGTAGCCATCAAGCTTATCAATTTCAGAATTATCGCTTTCTAATCCCATTTTTCATGATTAATTTTTACAATTTTAACCGAAATACTCGACAAAATTGTTTTCCGTTTCATATAATTTAATGGAATGGAGTATTGCTCCCTCCCTTTGAACATGTGGCTCAAGAACATCAAAAATGGCTACTGCAAGTACTTCAGTGGAAGCCATTTTGCCCTTCATGAAATTAACATCCAGATTGATGTTTTTATGATCCAATACATCAGTAACATAAACTGTAATTATCCTTTTCAGTTCTTTTAAATCAATTACAAAACCTGTTTCAGGGTTGATCTCTCCCTTTATCGTAACAAACAGTTCATAATTATGGCCATGCCAGTTAGGATTGGAACATTTTCCAAAAATTTCCAGGTTTTGTTCATCGCTCCATTCTTCTCTAAAAAGCTTATGTGCCGCATTAAATCGTTCTCTTCGTGTAATATGTATCATTTTCAATAAATTAAAATGCAAATATACTCAAACTAAAAATGCCTCAAGGACAAATTAAGCGAATTGCGTAACTTCGCTTAATGAATATACTTCTTGTTGCCGCAACTCAGGCCGAGATAGAACCATTTCTGCTACATCATGGTTTTAATCAACTTCCGGTCCTGGAAAAAAGTATCGGGGTACATCAGTTGAGCGTTCTGATCAGTGGGGTTGGAATGGTCGCCACAGCCTTTGCTTTAGGCAATCTGTTTAATTCAAAATCTTTCGATTTAGCTGTAAATGCAGGTATTGCCGGTAGTTTCGATCCTGCAATCCCACCTGGAAACTTATGCCGGGTAACAGAAGATATCCTTGCAGAATTCGGAGCGGAAGATGGTAATACTTTTTTGAAGGCTGAAAATATCGGCTTGGGTAAAAGTCAATTTTTTGCAAGCCCAATCGCTGAATTCAGAATTTATGATCAATTGCAAGAAGTTAAATCAGTAACCGTGAATAAAGTACACGGCAATGAAGAATCAATCACTGAATTTGTAAACCAATTTGATCCTCAAATCGAAACAATGGAAGGAGCCTCATTTTTCTATGCCTGCGAACAAGCTGGTATACCGGGAATTCAAATCAGGTCGATTTCTAATATGGTGGAACGTCGTAATAAGGAGAATTGGCAAATTGGACTGGCAATCAAAAATCTGAACGATACCCTTATTCAACTATTTAACTCATGAATCTGAGCCTAGGTTTTTCGCCCTGCCCAAACGATACCTTTATTTTTGATGCAATGATTCATCAGAAAATCGATACTGAAGGCCTGAATTTTGAGGTATTATTTGATGATGTTGAAACACTCAATCAACAAGCATTCCGGGCAGAACTTGATATCACTAAGCTAAGTTATCATGCTTATGCTTACCTGACTGATAATTATGTTTTGCTTCATTCCGGAAGTGCATTGGGTTTTGGGGTAGGTCCTTTGCTAATCTGCAACAAGAATGAATACTCAACTCTGGACATGGAAAGTCTCAGTCCTCAGACCTCAGTCCTCAGACCTCTGACCTCAAACCTCAGAATTGGCATTCCCGGAAAATATACTACCGCCAATTTTCTATTAAGCACAGCATTCCCAAATGCTAAAAATAAGATTGAGATGAAATTTTTTGAAATTGAATCTGCTTTGTTGAATGATCAGATAGATTTGGGTGTCATTATTCATGAAAATCGTTTCACTTATCAGGATAAAGGCCTAGAAAAGATTATTGACCTGGGAGAATATTGGGAGGACTTAACCAACGGTCCAATTCCTTTGGGGGGCATTATGATTAAAAGGAATCTTCCCGAAGAAATAAAACAAAAAGTAAACCGCATCATTCGAAGAAGTGTTGAATATGCCTTTGATCATCCGGAATCAGGGTTTGATTTTATTCGCTCACTCTCGCAGGAAATGAGCACAGAAGTAATAAAAAAGCACATCGATTTATACGTCAACAAATTTTCAATCGATTTAGGCGAGCTGGGAAGAAAAGCCGTCGAAACCTTTTTTAAAGAGGCTCATAAAGTCGGTATCATCCCCGAAACGAAACAAAACTTATTCTTATAATTGTACAAAAAGACCATATTATAATGATCATAATTACAGGAGCAGCAGGATTTATCGGCAGTTGTTTGGTTCAAAAACTAAACGATGAAGGCTATTATGACCTTGTGCTGGTGGATAATTTTTCTAATGAAAACAAGAAAAAAAATTATGAAACCAAGCGGTATTCCAAAAAGGTAGAACGAGAGGTTTTTGCTGATTGGCTTATCGAAAATCATTTACATGTGCAGTTCGTGTTCCATATTGGTGCCCGGACTGATACTACCGAGACGGATGTGGAATTATTCAATCGTTTGAACCTTGATTACACCAAGTCTATCTGGAATATCTGCACGGAATTCGGTCTTCCGTTTGTTTATGCTTCATCAGCTGCTACCTATGGATTAGGAGAGCAAGGTTATGATGATGATGAATCTAAAATTCCAATGCTGAAACCCCTAAATCCTTATGGTGATTCGAAAAATGATTTTGATATCTGGGCCTTAAAACAGGAAAAGAAACCTTTTTTCTGGGCAGGATTAAAATTTTTCAATGTATATGGCCCAAATGAATATCATAAGGGACGCATGGCATCAGTAATCTTCCATACATTCAATCAGATCAAAAAAACCGGGGCTATGAAATTATTCCAATCTCATAATCCCAATTTTAAGGATGGCGAACAGATGCGGGATTTTGTTTACATCAAAGACGTGGTCAATGTGTTATATTTCATGATGCATCATCGTAAACATTCGGGTATTTATAACCTGGGGACAGGCAAGGCACGAACTTTCCTCGATCTTGCAACACAAACTTTCCATGCAATGAATACCCCGGTTTCCATATCATTTGTTCCTACACCGGAAGATATCCGTGAAAAATATCAGTATTTTACTGAGGCAAGCATGGAAAAGTTAAGATCAATCGGTTATAGCCTTGAATTCTATAGTTTGGAAGCAGGAGTTGAAGATTATGTGAAAAATTATCTCTTAACAAACAAGTATTTATAACTCGATCTGTCTGTGGAGTTTCCATCGATTACCCTCTGGTCGGTGTTCTAACCGAACCAGGCACGATCATATTCCATGAGTTTGGATAATACCAACCTCATGGAATAATCTACAAATTTTAGTCTAATTTTTTTTAGCCTTTTCAGCTTC
>CAMBFY010000137.1 GCA_945865415.1 Sphingobacterium thalpophilum | reverse complement strand
AACAACAATCAAGGCACCATTATTACCTGTGATTGAACGATCACCTCTAAGTACAACACGAGTTGAACCACCAAGACCAGAAGAAGTACCAGCAACATCAAGACCAGCAACACGACCGATCAAAGATTTACCAATGTTTAATTCTCTGGCTTTCTCAAAAGTTTCAGTTTTTACTTGCTGAGTAGCATAACTCAAGACTTTTTGGTCTTTAGTGATACCCAAAGCAGTAACAATTACTCCTTCAAGCATTTTCGAATCTGATTCAAGACGTACATTTAATGTTGTTCTTCCATTAACTGCAATTGTTTGAGTTGCGAATCCAATGTAAGTAAATACCAAAGATGCATTGGATGGCACTGAAATTGTAAAATTACCATTAGCATCTGTGCTTGTTCCCTGAGTTGATCCGCTTACCTTAATGCTTACAGCAGGAAGAGGCAAGTTGTCAGAGTCGGTAACCTTTCCGGTAACGCTGATGTTCTGCGCAAACACATAGGTTTGGCATAATAACAGCAATACGACTAGTTTGTAAACTTTTTTCATCATAATACTTTTTTAGTGTTAGATATAATTAATTAATTGTTTAGCCAGTGAATAGAAAACCTTATGGTTGGATTCCAGATCATTTGACGATACTAAAGTAATGTTTTTAATTATTACTGCAAAAAAATATCAAAGTGAATGAAGATTTTCATTTTTTAAAATAAACAATTTACAAACAACTGACAATCAAATATTTGTTTACCAAAATAAAATAAAAAAGATAATAGTTTAACTGATCTTTTAAAGCATTCTTCTTGGATATCGTATATTTAAGATGGAATACGGACTGTATTATCCTCAAACTTCAAAAATTTATACCGGCTAAAGCGAAAATAGGTGATGTTATTTTTCTAAAAATGTTCTTTTCAAAAAACCAAATAAAAACAAGCTATTTAAGAATGCTTCTATTTCTTTTTGTATCAAAAAAATTAATTGACAATACAGTTAAAATTATAACCAATCCGAAAAACTCTCTTGTTTCCTCAATCCATGGTGTGGAGGCTTTCATACTTCCGGCTATATTTTCGGCTTGATGCTCGGTTAACCAAATAAGAACTCCATCCTTATCAAAAAACAAAAAGACTGCATAACTAAATAAAAGAACTATTGCAGTTAAGTTTGTCCGGGGGTAGTTTAAATTTCTTATTGAAAGATAACAAGATAATGCCGCGAAAAGATAAATTAAAATCCATAAGGCAGGATCGGGATCATTGTACTGTAGTATAGCAGAGACCACAAACAATATAAGGAATATACTATTGAAAATTTTCATGTTATTGAATTAACCACATTGCATACTATTTAACGTGAACTCGACAGAATATTTTTTAAAACTACATACCGGCAGGCAGGGAAACATAGCATTCTATAGCATCTAAAATAAATTTCAGGGACAAATGGCCTTGAAGCTTCGCTTTAATCTATATGATTTACAATCTATGTTTCCTATAAAGCGCTATAAATTCAATCTATGTGGTTAAATATTAATCTTTAGATTGTTTAATCGAACTTACATTATTTAGGCAATAAAGCAGGATCACCCGAATCCAGATAAGATTCATATTGCTTAAGCAAAGCCGGATCTCTGGGGCGGCCATAAATATCGCTGGATTTATACTTTTGAAGATCAAATGCTTTTTTCATCCAAACATCACGCCTGCGATCCCTGGTAACAGTATATATTAGCTTAGGTACAAACTGCGGAGGTATTGCCAGAATACCATCCTGATCACCAATTACCAGATCTCCGGGCATAATAACAGCTTTACCGATTCTGATTGGAACATTAATGCCTGAAACTGTTGCATTACTTAATGGACCCGGATAAGTTCCACGGTAAAAAGCTTGCATTCCGCTTTGAGCAATGTTTTCGGTAAGGTATATCCCACCGTCAACAATTAAACCTGTTCCGGTTGTCTTCCATATATAATAGGATAGCTTATCACCAACGTAAGTCCCGCCCTGTACCTTTCCATATAAATCTACAATGACCAGATCGTCCTTTTGCAACATGTCAATAGTGGTTCTGTTATTTAAGCCTGTAAAATTGTTTTTTTCAGCTTCTGATTGCATACCAGCAACAAGATCAGGACGGGAAGGCATGAATTGTACCGTAAACGCCCGGCCAACCAGTTTCTTTCCTGGAATAATAGATTTCCATCCATCTTCATATTGGTTAGCATACTCTTTGGGTATAGATCCAATTGCCTCAACAACCTGAATATCCATTTTACGGATAGTATCCAGAATAGCATCCGGAATCATCGGACGACCGCCAGGAAAACGACCATATGGATTTTTAGCAGTAAAACTGATCATTTGCTCTTCCGTAAAATTATAGAGCTGCGCATTTGCCTTTGGGATGAAAAATGGAGCGATAAACAATCCGAAAAGAATGATCATTGGCTTGAAGTCCGGTTTGAACAGCTTTCTCATAATATTCCTGTTGATTTAAATTTTTTCTAGTTAACAATTACTTTTTGAGATTTTCTGGTTAGTAAATGAATAATTACCCAGGCCAAAAGATACGTTACCCCGCAAATGGTGAATATAAGATTATAACCACCGGTTAAGTTATCAGCGGCTTTATAGACATCAAGCAGGTAACCTACAAAAATTGGAAACAGTATTCCTCCTATTGCACCGGTCATACCACCGATTCCAACTACTGAACTAACAACATCTTTAGGGAACATATCTGAAGCCATGGTAAAGATATTGGTTGCCCAGGCCTGATGTACCGCAACTGCCAGACTGATCAAAACGACCGCTACCCATTTATCGGTAACAAACTGTGCGATGGCAATCATAATTCCAAGTTCCAAAACAGCAAACAACAATAATACTCCCTTTCTTGCTCTTAAAGTTGGCCAGCCTCTTTTGATCAGGATGGAAGAAAAATAACCTCCAGCAATACTTCCTATCGTAGTTGCTCCATAAATAAGAATCAACTCTGGACTGATTACTTTCAAGTCAAGATTAAAGGTGGACGAAAAATAAGATGGCAACCAAAATAAAAAGAACCAAAAAATTGGATCGATCAAAAATTTGCCGGTGACAAATGCCCAGGTCTGAGGAAAGGTGAACAACCTGGCCCATGAAATTTTGGTTGTAGTTTTTACCTGATCTGAAACATCATCCTTATCACTTTCTATATAGCTCAGTTCTTCGGAAGTCAATCTTTTTTGTTTAGATGGAATTTCATAAAGAATCCACCAAAAAATCAACCAGACAAAACCAAGAGCTCCGGTAATCCAAAAAACTTCCTGCCAGCCATAACTTTGCATAATGATAGGAACAAGGATCAGTGCAACAACTACCCCTATTGCTGTCCCCGAATTAAAAATACCAGTAGCAAGCGCCCTTTCCTTTTTAGGGAACCACTCAGCAACTGCTTTCATCGCTGCCGGGAAATTTCCTGCCTCCCCTATCCCAAGGGATAATCTGGCAATACCAAAACCCATCACTGATTTCGCGAGAGCATGAAACATTCCTGCCAGACTCCATACTATTACGGCAACACTATAACCCATTTTGGTACCAACTTTATCTATAAACCTTCCAGATACCAGCAAACCAATTGCATAAGCAAATGAAAAAGCAGACATGATCTTACCAAAGTCTGATTCAGTCCAGCTAAACTCCGCCTCAAGTGTAGGTTTTAAAAGTCCTATAATCTGCCGGTCCAGATAATTTATTACAGTACCTGTAAACAATAATCCTACGATGATCCAACGGTAATTTTTGATTTTTGCTGTTGCCATTTGGTTTGTTAGTTGGTTGTTAGTTGGTTTGTAAATTTTGGTTCATAGCATGTTCTGTTGTCTGATGTCTGATATCTGTTATCTGTTACCTAGATTGAATAATTGTCAATTATCAACTGTCAATTGTCAACTATCCTTCATCCCGATGCAGGAGGGAGCTCATTCAATTTAGCTGAATTTTTCAAGTCCTGGTTCCTGTCTCTTGGTTCTTGAATCAATTTAAAAAATACTTAACATACTGCTTAAAGTGCTCCAATAACCCATCCCAGTCTTGGTTTTTAATCAATTGCTTATCAAAAAGCTGCCCACCAATTCCTAAACCGTCTGCACCTGCTTTCATGAATGCCTCAATATTACCCAGACTGATACCACCGGTAGGCATCAATTTGATTTTATTCAGAGGTGCTTTTACGTCACGAATATAATCCGGACCCAAAGCTGTTGCCGGATAAACCTTAACCATATCTGCACCAAGTTCCCAGGCCTGATAGATCTCAGTTGGTGTGTAAGCTCCGGGAAAAACAGGTATCTTTGATTTTACACAAAGCTTTACAACCTCGGGATTAAGGATAGGTGTAACGATAAACTGAGCACCAGCCTCAAGAGCCAATTTCAGGTCTTCAACGCTGCAGACTGTACCGGCACCTACATTTAATTTCCCTTTATACTGCTCTGTTGCGCTACGGATAATATCGGCTGCAAAGGGAGTATTCATTGTTATTTCTATGGTTGTAAGACCGGCGGCATGGTAAACAGGGAGAATTTTTGCGATTTCATCAATTGAAAGATTCCTGATTATTCCAACCACTGGCACTTTCGAAAACTCCTGCCAGGAAAATTCTTGATTATTCATTAGAGATAGTTTGTTGTGCATTAAATAGTTGTACCTGCCCAGCAATAGTTGCTTTATCGATTAGTTCAGATTGAACAAAGCTTGTTTTAATAGTTAAAGAAAGTATTTCAACTGCAATTTTATAATGTTCAAAAAGATGCTTACCGCTGCAGATTATCAAATGATCATAAGTACTAGAATAAAGCTGCCGGAGTTCTGTTCCAATGAGTAAGCCACTTAAATAAAAAGAATTCTGCTCTTTGCCGAACTTCCCAAAGAGCTGCATTGTTCTTACGGTAAATAAATTATGAAGCAAGCTTGATGATCCAGAAGCCTCAACTCCCTGTTTAAAAGCTAAGATGTCGGCAACATTAGTAAGTTCGGAAGATTTACTCAAATCAATTGAATCCTTCAGGATACTATGTTCGCTAAGAATATTAAAAATTTCCCCTGTCATGAACGTTTTAAAATCAGTTATAAACCCATCTTTTACGAAGATATGTTTCGAATGAGTACCAGGAAAGACAAATACTATTTTCTGATGCTCCTGTAAAGAAACCTCATTAATTTTAATCAATCCGATCAGCTGTGCTTCCTCACCCCGCATTACATCTTCATCGCTTTTAACACCAGAAACCAACAAAAGATTTGCATCAGGGCCATTGAAGTTTTTGAATACCCTGACAGAAGCCTGACTTCCATAAATATCGAATGGAAGTTCGGCATAAGGTATTTCCTCCATACCCAATGATGAAGAAGCCATACCGGAAACAATTACCGGAATATTTTCAACAGATTCACCTGATTTATTCCCTAATTCCTGAATACTAGATTTAAGAATGTCGGAATAGAAATCGAATCGACTAATTTCAGTTTGCTCCTTCCAGGATCTGAATGTACCTGCTACTCCAGAAGGTGAAAGTAATTCAGCAGCAATTGTATAGGTATGTCTATCAACCAGTCTTAACCTGAATGAAGTTGTTCCCCAGTCGCAGCATAATATATAATTATTCATTTCTTTTAATTCTTATCTTCCCATCTGATAGGTGTTGTCAACGTAACAGAAGCACTTTCCCCTCTGGTCGGTATTTCCCCTCTGGTCGGTGTTATCACCGTACCAGACGCATTTCATATGGTTGGTGTCACCGTACCAGAAGCACTTTCACCTCCCTTGTTTATGATAGCTGGTTGGTGTTAGCTGGTTGGTGTTAACTGGTTGGTGTTAGCTGGTTGGTGATAACACCAACCAGAGGACCAACCAGAGGACCAACCATAGGACCAACCAGAGGACAAACCAGAGGACAAAATCGACTTTCTGCTCGCCTATGAGATTTCGCAAGTCTCCTAGCTAATTTTCAACCCGATAGCTATCGGGTGTCAATTGTCAACTGTCAATTACTTATTAACCCTCGTTTTAAACACCATTTCCGTACTTCCCTTTATAACATCCTCTTCAGTAAACCGGCAATACAAAATATCTTTAGCACTGGTACGCTCACGATCGAATACTACATGAATCTTACCATCAGGTGTTTGATCTGCATCAGGATAAGAAACGTTTTCTCTTGCATCCAGCAAAAGCCTATGTGGCCATGTTTTGCCTCCATCCTTAGAAATAAACGCAGTCATATTATTACGTGTTGTACTGCTGTTAGAAATCAACAACAAATTTCCTGAAGCCAGTTTACCCAAATAAAAACGGCTTGATGTTGTCGGTCCGGAAGAGGTAAAAGGCTCAACATCACTCCAGGTTTTGCCATAATCAGAACTTGTACTAAAGTATATTCCTTTTGTTGTTCTTACCATAGCCATCAAATTACCCTTATCAGAAATTTCAACAAGTTGAGGCTCATCATGAATCCGGATTGAATCGGCAATTTGGATACTTGAATAATTTGTTACTGAGGTAAGATCATTAGATTTTGAATAATCTAAGGCGTTAATAAATGCCCCATTTTGAGGGAATACTTTTCCGGAACTATCGCCTGGCAAAGGTTTATCAATGTAAACAGGAAATAAGGCAAGATCTTTAGAAGCCAGATAAAGCGGCTTGTTACTCATTACCCCATTACTTATTCGCTTAGAATCACTATGAGTAATTTTAGTACCATTCCAGGCAATCTCAAGTTGATTTACACCGCCAAATCCATCCCAAATCAGGCTATCTTTAGCACTTCCGTAGAATAAGTGAAGTTGACCATTTTTATCTCTCCAAAATGCAGGATCAAAAAATCGGTATTCAGGTAAGTTTGGATAAATTGCCAATTGATCGTTAAGCCAGGTTTCTCCAGCATCCAGACTCACTGAAAGAGTCACAAAATTTCCGGGGCCCGGTGCGGATCCACCTGAATACCAGGCAACAAAAATCTGCTTTCCATCTGCAGAAGTTCCAATTGCGGGTACCTGTTCAAACTTTCTATCCCCTAACCTTGGGTCGTTACCAGTAATAAATAAGGCAACTGAGTCAAAAGTATCTGAACCTGAATCGGTCGTTTTATTTGAATTGCAAGATGAGAATAGCATCCCAAAACATATTGCAAATAATAGAGTGAAGAATAATGCTGATTTCGTTCTCAATTTATAGTGGATTAAAGTGTAAAATACCAGTCTATTAATGGTAATTCTTATTGAAATTACCTGAATTTTTCTGGCTAAATATATAAAAAAATCGAATTAGATTAAGGGTTTAGAGTCATCCAAAGTAGATTTCAAAAAATTACCAATTATGCATTGCTCCATCCGGACTTTTCAGAAATGGGTGAGGGAATTTCGTCTTTTCAGTGATTTCCATCACAAAATCTGCTTTCTTTGGATCGAATTTCACACCTAGTCCGGGTGCAGGGTTCAGGTACAACTTACCATTCGAAAAATTAAGGTAATCTTCATTAAAATAGGCAGGTTTTTCAGGTTCTCCACCTGCTAATTCCATCATGGCTCTGGCCGGACTGCTAGAGCCTAAAACATGTACCAGTGCCGCTGTTGATAAGGGACCGGTAAAATGAGGAATCATTCCTACATAATGTGTTTCACAGAGAGAAGCTATTTTTTTAAACTCT
>CAMBFY010000136.1 GCA_945865415.1 Sphingobacterium thalpophilum | reverse complement strand
CCCCCGCTTTGGCTTACTTTCTTTGGCGAATTCATTGGTGCAAATTACACGTTTGTTGATTGAATATTATTGTGTTATAAATTTAGCAAGTTTTTGAAATTCCAAACCTCTTTTTTATATTTTATTTATTCTGCGGTTTTTACTCTGTTTGTTCTCCAATTTCATTGCTTTCCCTGAGCAAATCATTAATCTGCGGCAGGTCTTTACTGGAATTAATACCGAAATAATCCATGAAAAGACTGCTGGTAGCGTAAAGCAGGGGCTTGCCTACAGTTTCTGCTTTGCCAACAATACTGATTAAATCCTTTTCCAACAATTTCTGAACGGTGTAATCACAGTTTACGCCCCTGATTTGCTCTATTTCCAGCTTGGTAAGCGGCTGTTTATAGGCAATGATGGAAAGCGTTTCCAGTGCCGCCTGACTCAGTTTCTTCTTGGAACGCTGAATCTGAAGCTGGTTGACCACCGGATAATACTCCTTCCGCGTGAGAAATTGATAGCCGCCGTTCAATTGAACCAGCTCAATGGCCAGGTTAAAATCCAGGTATTTCTGCCTGATCTGCTCAATCACCCCCTGGATTTCTGCTGCCGAAAGCGGCTCCTCGCTCAACTCTGCCAACACCTGCTGAATTTCCTCCGCAGAAATACTCTTCTCGGAAGCAAAAATCAAAGCTTCAATGTACGGTTCAGGCGCTGTCAAACTCATGGACAAACATAACACATTGCCCTTTAAACAAAAAAAATCTTGAAAAAATTTTGGAACAGATTTTTAATGAATTCGGATAGTTTAAAAGGTATTCAAACGGTGTTGATTTTCTTTTGTTAGATGGGTATGCTGATGAGGACTTCAGTACCGGATGCTCCGGTTTGACTTTGACTGATCTGGATGGAGGTTTTGTTGATTTTGTTGAGGAGGGAGATGCGATCGTGAATTAGTTGTAAGCCGCGACTTGTGTGTTTTTCGGCTGATTTGGATTTTTGCGAATTTGAAATGCCTATACCATCATCTATTATTTTAATTAAGAGTATATCTTCTTGATATTTAAAATCAACAGAAATGTACCCTATGTCTTCTTTAGGTAACAATCCATGCCAGACTGCATTTTCTATAAATGGTTGTATTAGCATTGACGGTATGGTTATCTCCTCAGATTCAATATCTTGATCTATGTTGATTGCGTAGTTCATTTTATCATCAAACCGAAGTTTTTCTAAGGAAAGGTATAGATTTAGATATTGAATTTCATCTGATAGTGTGATGCTATTTTTTAAACAAATTTCAAGATGTTTTCTCATCAGACGCGCGAAAGCTGTAAGAATTTGATTTGCAGCTTTTGATTCATTTATTCCTATAAAATATTGGATTGTATTAATTACGTTAAATACAAAATGTGGATTCATCATAGCTTGTAACGCTTTTTGTTCAAGTATCGCTATGGTATTTTGTGTTTGTAGTTCTTTTTTTTGTTTTCTTTTCTGTGAAAAAAGTATTAATACAACCCCAATTAATACAGAAACTAAAAAAAATGAAACTATGATTGTTATTATCCACCAAAACTGAGTTTCTTTATAATTTTGTTGGGCAATGATTAGTTTATTTTCCTTTATCTTTTGTAATTGCAAATAGTTTGATGAAGTTTTACCAATATTGTCCGATATGTTTTTTGAAAGTCGTATGCTGTCATAAAAGTGAACTTCTTTCAAATACTTTAAAGCACTGTAGAAGTTTTTTCTTTTTTGTTCAAGTTCATAGGCTTTAAATAAAAAATGATAATAAGAGTTATTGTCCTTTAGGATTTTTGAGTATCGTATACCCTCGTTGATGTAAAAATCTGCATTTGAATATTCTTTCTGATCTAGATATAAAGAAACTAGTGTTAAGTTTGAACCGATAATTACTTTGTACAAACTATTTTTTTCAGCTAGATTTTTAGCCTCAAATAGTCGATTTTTTGCTTTTTCAAATTCTTTGAGCTCATAATACATTACTCCAGAATTCTGTAATACTGTAATATAATTTATTGTGTCTTTTGTTTTTAAGAATATCTTCTTACTACTTTCAAGGTATTGAAGTGAATTCTCAAATTCTCCTTGAAATTTTAAAACAGTTGCAATATTTAGATTAATTCCAGCAATTATTTCTGGTAAATCTAGACCTTTGGTAATGTTTAGCGCTTTTTTGTAATAAAAAGTTGCCTTCGCGTAATTTACTTCTTTATATAGATTCCCAATATTGTTGTAGACTCTCGCCTCATTTTTTTTGTCATTAATAATTTTAAAATATTTTAAAGCTTCAACAAAACATTTCACAGATTGATCGCTGTTACCTAAATAATAAAATCCAACACCTTTTATTCTATTAGCTTCTGCAATACCAAAAATATAGTTAATTTTTTTTGCAACAAGAAGGGTGCTGTTGGCGTAATCAATAGTTTTTTGAGGATTTGTAAGCCTTAAATCGAACGCCGCCTTATTTTTAGTGTCAATGCTTTTAGCGTCTATTAATTTTGGTTGTTCTTTCAAGCCAATTAATAGTTTCATGTGCTGAAAACTAAAATCATCCTTTCTGCTCAAAGGTGAAACTAATCTTATCGAAGCGATAAAGATAAAAATTAGTACAATGGGTAAGATTTGCTTTCTTTTCAATACTGCATTTACTTGTAGAATAAATTATGTTCCATTTAGTCTATTTTAGAAAGTATAAAATTTCAATTAGATTATAATTTCGAGAAAAACTGCTACACCCAGAAATTTTTTAGCTGCTTTTCTACACTTTCTTATCAAAAACATTTTTTTTTATAAAAATGATAGAATCTAGATTCCCTAATTATTCAGACTCATCTATAATTAAAGATACTAATCTTGGTATTTTTATAAATATTTAGCACTTAAGTGGTATTTTGAGCATTAAAAAACAGAAATAATACCTTAGACTTAATATTTAGTTTTTTTTAAACTCATTTGATGGAATAAAATTGTTTAATTATCTCTAAAAAACCCGATACTTTTCTTCTTGCAACAGTATGCTCTGAATTATCTGACATTATAACAGTTAAACAATTCTTATTTGAATAGTTTTTCAAATGCTTAAGATTTATGATTTTGGATTTATGAATTCTACTGAAATCTGTATCTAGTAATATCTCTTCATATTCTTTGAGATGCTTTGAAACAACAATACGGTTTTGATTTTGAAGATAGAAAATTGAATAATTACTATCCGCCTCAATATAAATAATGTCATTTGTGTTTATGATATTAAATCCATTAAGGTGTGGTAAATTTAGTTTAGTAATTTTCTTGACTTCATTAAGGTTTTCTTCAAGGCTTTTAAATTGAATTAAATTATAATTGTTATTTAAATTTTTATTTTGCGATGACTCCTTTAAAAGGAGCGCCTTTTGAATTGATTCCCTAAGTTCTTCTATATCAATTGGTTTTAACAGATAATCTACAGCACTTGCTTTTATCGCCCTCAATGCATATTGATTATATGCGGTTGTAAAAATTACCGCCTCTGAATTTTTTTGTAAATCTGGTAATAGGGTGAAACCGTCTTCATGCGGCATTGCGATATCAAGAAACACGAGATCTATCTCGTTCGTTTTCAGCATTTGTCGAGCTTCTTTTACTGATTTAGCAATTCCTTTGATCTTCACATTAGAGCAGTAGCCATCTATCAGGAAGAAGAGAGATTTGCGAGAGTACTCTTCATCATCTACAATTATTGCGTTTAATTGCATAGCGAATTTTGAATTACATATAACTCTAATCTAAAATATTTCGAGGAAGTGAGACAATTAAAATGAGTAAACGGTAAAAATCAAAGATTATCAATACCCAATCACCTGCTGTTCAGTCATTTCCGGTAAATCCCTGAACTGGTATTGCTGTGTTCTCAATTGAGGTTCAAAACCTGCTTCGCGTATCGAATCCTGTATGCCCTGGGAGGTAAAGCGGTGGGGGGCACCGGCGGCAGAAACCACGTTTTCTTCAATCATAATTGAACCAAAATCATTCGCTCCGGCATGCAGACAGATCTGAGCAACCTGTTTGCCTACGGTTAGCCAGCTGGCCTGGATATTTTTAACATTGGGCAGCATGATGCGGCTTAATGCGATGGTACGGATGTATTCATCAGCTGTAACCTGGTTCGTAATGCCTCTTACTTTGCGCAAAAGGGTACCATCATCCTGAAAAGGCCAGGGAATAAAGGCGATAAATCCTTCGGCATCGGCCGGCTTTTCAGATTGTACTTCACGTAGCCAGACCAGGTGCTCAAAACGCTCTTCGAGGGTTTCTACATGCCCAAACATCATCGTTGCCGAGGTGGTTAAACCCAATTGATGTGCTGCACGCATTACGTCCAGCCATTCCTGTCCACCGCATTTGCCTTTGGAGATCAGTCGGCGCACCCGGTCGTTCAGAATTTCTGCCCCGGCACCGGGTAAGGAATCCAAACCGGCTGCCATTAAGGCTTTCAATACTTCGGTATGGTTCATGCCTTCGAGTTTGGAGATATGGGCTATTTCCGGCGGACCAAGCGAGTGTAATTTTAGGGTAGGATATAATTCCTTTAATTGTTTGAACAGATCAACATAGAACGATAAACCTAGATCGGGATGATGCCCACCCTGTAAAAGCAATTGCTCGCCGCCATAACGGAAGGTTTCTTCGATCTTTACTTTATAGGTCTCAATATCAGTGATATAGCTTTCATCATGTCCCGGTCGGCGGAAGAAATTACAGAACTTGCAATTGGCAATACACACATTGGTGGTGTTGACATTGCGGTCGATGATCCAGGTTACCTTGTTATGAGGGACTTGCTTTTTCCTTAACTCATTGGCCGTGAACATCAGTTCGGATGTTGCTGCATGTTTGAACAGAAATAATCCTTCTTCGGCAGAAAGAAATTCAAAATTCAGAGCACGGTTAAGCAAATCGGAGGTAAGCATAAACAAAGATAGGTAGAATTAGCAAATTAGGGAATGAGCAAATGAGTAAATTGGGGAATTTGACAATTGGTAAATGATTAAAGGAGTGAATTAGCCAATTCCGCTACATATTTTTCCCTAAATTTACATCCTCAATCCGATCCGATTTATGGTTTCTTTCGAACGTTTCACACTTGCCAATGGCCTTAAGGTTTTGGTACATGAAGACCCTACTACGCCCATGGCGGTTGTTAATATATTGTATGATGTGGGTGCCCGCGATGAGCATCCGGATCAAACCGGTTTTGCACATTTATTTGAGCATCTGATGTTTGGTGGCTCGGTCAATATTCCCTCTTATGATGAACCCCTGCAGCGGGTAGGAGGTGAGAATAATGCTTTTACCAGTAATGATATTACGAATTATTACATCACGCTGCCCTCCGTCAATCTTGAAACGGCTTTCTGGTTGGAAAGCGACAGGATGCTGAGTCTTGCTTTTTCAGAAAAAAGTCTGGAAGTGCAGCGCAATGTGGTTTGCGAGGAGTTCAAACAGCGTTACCTCAATCAGCCTTATGGCGATGTCTGGCTCAAATTACGTCCGATGGCTTATAAGCAGCACCCCTATCAATGGGCGACCATCGGTAAATCTCTGGATCATATCGAAAATGCAAAAATTGATGATGTAAAGGCATTTTTTGCACGTCATTATAATCCTAGCAACGCGATTATGGTGGTAGGAGGGGATGTAAAACTGGAAGAGGTTAAGCGTCTTTCTGAAAAATGGTTTGGGAATATCCCGGCAGGAGAAAAACTTGCCCGTTTGCTGCCAATGGAAGATGATCAGAATGAAGAGCGTAAAGATACTGTTCATGCCGATGTGCCGCTGAATGCAATTTATAAGGTCTTTCATATGCCTGCCCGGATTGAAAACGGTTATTATGCTGCCGATCTGATTTCAGATATTTTGTCAAGAGGTAATTCATCCCGCTTATTTCGTAATCTGTTAAAGGATCAGAAATTATTCTCGGAGATCAATGCCTACCTTACCGGGAGTCTGGATGCCGGATTATTTGTGGTGGAAGGCAAGCCTTTACCGGGTATTAGCATGGAAGTGGCTGAGGCGGCAATCTGGAAGGAACTGGAACGGATCAGTACAGAACTGGTGCCTGTTGTAGAACTGACTAAGGTGAAGAACAAAATGGAATCGACAATGGTCTTCTCGGAAATGAGTCTGCTCGACAAGGCCATGAACCTGGCTTATTTCGAATTGCTGGGTGATGCGGATGGACTGAATTCAGAAATTCAAAAGTATCTGGATGTTACAGCTGAAGAGATCCGCCAGCAAGCAGCACATATCTTCCGTAAGGAAAATTCATCAACCCTTTACTATTTAGCGAAATAATATGATCGACAGAGCACAGGCGCCGGTATTCGGACAGGTTGAAAAAATAGAACTACTCAGGGCAAAACCAATCGTCCTGGCTAATGGATTAAAGGTTTTCAGTATTGATGGCGGGGAACAGGATTTGGTGCGCATCGAATTTATTTTCGCCAATATCGCTTACGATCCTAAAAAGCCCTTGCAGGCCTTTGCCTGTAATGCCATGCTGAATGATGGTACGAGTGAATTGAGCTCCAGCGAAATTGCAGATCGTGTGGATTATTATGGCTCATTCCTGCAGACCGATTATACAAATGATCATTCATCGGTTACACTTTACACTTTGAACAAGCATCTGGCGAATACTTTGCCTATTGTAAAGGCCATCCTTTCAGATTCAATATTTCCGCAGGTGGAGCTGGATACCCTGATTCGGAATCAAAAGCAGAAACTGAGTGTAAACCTGGAGAAGAATGATTTTGTGAGTCGCAAGAACTTTAATCATGTTTTATTTGGGGATACTTTGTATGGTTATGATATTACAGCCACTGATTATGATCAATTAGACCGGGAGCAGTTATTATCTTATTTTAAAACTGCCTACCAGCCCAAAAATTGTACGCTTATTGTTTCCGGAAAAGTGAAGGATGAGAGCATCAAATTGCTGGATGAACTGTTCGGTAAATACTGGAATAATGGCTTTGATATCAGCGAAAATAAATTTGAATTCACGGCAGGACTTGGAAAAGAGCATTACGTGGAGAAGGCAGATGCTTTACAGTCGGCGATTCGTATCGGACAGGTATCCATTAACCGTACCCATGTTGATTTTCCGGGTTTGCAGGTGCTGAACACGATTTTGGGTGGTTATTTCGGCTCGAGGTTGATGGCCAATATCCGTGAAGATAAAGGATTTACTTACGGCATTGGCTCGGCGCTGGTTTCCCTGAAAAATAGCGGTTATTACTTCATTGCTTCAGAGGTTGGGGCAGATGTTTGCTCGGCAGCGATGACTGAAATTGAAAAGGAAATGGCTATTTTGAAGAAGGAAGTGGTCAGTGAAGAAGAACTGGCACTGGTCAGGAATTACATGCTTGGCTCCATGCTTGGCAGTCTTGAAAACGCACTTTCTCATGCTGATAAGTTCAAGAACATCTATTTTTCGGGATTGGGATATGATTATTATCAGAACTATATCCAAACGGTGAGGAATATCAGTCCGGAGGAGCTGCTTGATCTTGCGAACAGGTATTTGAATTTTGATGGTTTTCAGCGGGTGATTGTGGGGAAAAAATAAGTTTATTTAGGTAAACGAGTCTGGCTCGTTTTTAGGGGATTTCATTTATTAATCCGTAGCGCCGCTACGCTGAAACTGTACAACGGC